>NZ_SZWX01000036.1:0-117814 GCF_005280975.1 Citrobacter sp. wls716 | reverse complement strand
TGCGACGCGCTTTAGCGCTCTGTCGCGAGGTCCCGTATATTACGTTTTCCTCATTCAGAGTCAAGCATTTATTTTTGCTTTTCTCCGCTGACCCGGCGGCGTGTAATCCGTTGTTCCGTGTCAGTGGAGGCGCATTATAGGGAGTTATTTCAGGCTGACAAGGGGAAATTTAAAATAATTCTCCGAGTGCGTATTTTTTCACCAAAACAGACTAAATTGCCAGTTTTTCGAGCGTTTTGAAGCCATAGCGCTGCAACACTGGCAATAATTGTTCAGCCTCTGTTGTCATTGCCATGCAAAATGCCACATTCTCATCGGCCGATTTTGCATCTGGCGCTTCGTGTTCTAATAACCAAGCCGTTCGACGCGCAATCGCAGCACCAGAATCCACCAGTCTCGTCCCCTCGGGCAGGACCTGTAAAAGCTCTTCCTGTAATAGAGGGAAATGGGTGCATCCAAGGACCACCGTATCAGGAGGTTCCGACATCCGCAGCCACGGTCTCAGAATACGGCGCAGCTCTTCCAGAGAAACTGTTTCGCCGTGCAGCTTCGCTTCTGCCAGCTCCACCAACTCAGCGGATCCCAACATCGCTATCTGACACTCGTTAGCAAAGCGCGCAATCAATTCGTGTGTGTACGAGCGTTTCACCGTCGCGCGCGTCGCCAGTAGCCCTACAATACCATTCGCCGTGAGCCGCGCCGCGGGTTTAATCGCAGGCACCACACCGACAACCGGAAAAGCGAACTTTTCACGTAATGCCGGGAGTGACACCGTGCTGGCGGTATTGCATGCGATAACCGCAAGTGCGAGGGGATATCGTTGCTGAACTGCAGTCACAATCTCAACAACACGCTCAACGATAAACTCTTCGCTTTTCTCACCATAAGGAAAGGCGACGTTATCGAAAGCATATATATAGTGGAGATCCGGCAGGAGATTCCGGATCTCATTGTAGACCGACAACCCACCGACGCCGGAATCAAACACCAGCACGGTGGGACGTGAATCAGAAGGTGTAGCTGCCAGACAAGGTGTATTCCCGTCCTGCAGTTGGGTAGCCATAAACTGTCTCGTAATCTTTATCGAACAGGTTGGCGATTTTACCACGAACTGTCAGCTGTGAGGTGATCGGATATGACACTGCCAAATCCCACAAACTCACACCGCCCATTTTTACCGGTTGATAAGTAACGTAGTCCGTATCGTATCGCGTCCCCAGATATTGATATGTCAGGCCCCAGTCAAAATCATAGACCTGCCAGTCGAGCTGGTATTTCACCTGCTGTTTAGAACGACGAGCCAGTGGCTCGTTGGTAATCGCATTACGCGAATCTACGTAGTCGTAGCTAAGCGTATGCGCCAACGGCCCGGTGTCGAAGTTTGCAGTCGCTTCGATACCTTTAATACGCGCTTTGCCTTCGTTGTAGTACTTCTGAGTGTGGGTGTTGTAGTCGATCATGTCATCGATATCGTTGCGATACCCTGACACGCGCCAGTTAACACCTGATGTTATCCCTTCAAACGCCCCTTCCCACTGCTTACTCTCTTCGGGATCAAGGTTTGCATTGCCGTAATAGCCATGCAACTGACCCAAATTTGGCGCTTTGTAAGATGTGCCATAGGAGGCAATGAAACGATAGCCTTCGATAAACTCCCATCCGGCACTGGTTTGCCATGTACCATGACGACCAAACTCAGAGTTATCATCACTACGTGCCGCACCTTCGAAGGTGAAGTCACCAAGCTGCTGCAATCCCGTCAAATAGAGGCCAGTATTACGTTGGTCGTAACCGTCCGTAACATACCCAGTGCCTGGTTCCGTAGTTTGCTTTTGCCAGTCCACGCCTGCACCAATGTTACCGTGGCCAACAACTATGCTGTTTGACCACTGAACATTATACTGCTTCATCTCATCTAACGTGGCCGAGGAATCATAGCGGCCATAGTTCGGATCATAGTTGTAGTCTTTACTGTGGCTGTAGCTCGAAACCAGTTGTGACTGAATCAGCTCGCCATTAAAACGTAACCCAGCGTCCCAGCTCTGGCTATACAGCTGTCGGGTATCAAGTAGCGCCGAGCCAGGAGAATAATACGAGTCATAATCTGTGCGGTTATCATAACCATAACCACGAACAAACCCGCTCCATGTCTCGGAGAAGTTGTGCTCCAGTGCGCCATACAGCGTCTTGCTTAAGAAACCGTCTTTATCCGGTTGAGCCTGTGCGCCAGTGCTACCGTAGGCCACGACATCGAAGCCTTTGGTGTAGGCATAATCGCCCATCAACGTGACACGCGTATTTTCGCCAAGCTGTTGTTGGGTTGCGATATCGTAATTTTGATACCCATTGCTTCCCACGCCGGCAGTCAGTTCCGTCCCTGGTTTTTCGCGCGTAGTAATGATATTCACCACGCCGCCAATCGCATCCGAACCATATATAGCGGAACGCGGCCCGCGGATATACTCAATACGTTGCACCAGCGATACCGGGAACTGGCTAAGATCGGCCGAGCCGCTAACTCCCGCTAAATTAAGACGCACACCATCTATCAACACCAGAACATGGCTGGAGTTAGTACCGCGAATAAAAATAGACGAGTTTTGCCCCATACCGCCGCTTTGTGCGATATCAACACCAGGCAAACGACGCAGTACATCGTTTACCGAGGTAGATTGCCAGCGATCGATGTCCTGACGTGTAACGACGGTGATGGGTGCAAGTACTGCACTTAGGGGCTGCTGAAAACGGTTGGCAGTAACGACGAGAGTATCTGGGCTAGCATCCTGCGCCCAACCAGAAGATGCCGCGACGGAAAGCGCCGTCAACAGCAACGATTTTTTAATCATTGTAAAGCATCCACAATATAAGAAGGATGCCGCAGGTCCACCGATAGTACGCGATAGTGAAAACCAGATGCGACGTTAGCCGGCAGGTCTTCGGGCTTGGAAGGTTATTCAGGATACCGAATAAAAAGAAATGAGGACTTCCCACCCACAGGCAGTGTCTGCTTTACGCTCTCATTTCACCTTTCCTTACCGCTGCGCGTCAGCTCCAGATTTACACTGGATTCCCTTTTAACTCACAGGACCGGAAAACGGATGCTACAGTTTGTTACAACCTGGTGTCCAGACCGGATATCACAATATCGGAAATCATCAATAACTGGACATCTGATGAGCAATCCCTACAATCCCCGCGTACTTTTATTTTTCAGGACGCATCATGACCCCCGAACACCTTCCGACAGAACAGTACGACGCCCAGTTAGCTGAGAAAGTGGTGCGTCTGCAGAGCTTAATGACGCCATTTTATGCACAGGCTCCGGAAGTGTTCCGCTCACCGGTTAGCCATTACCGTATGCGTGCTGAGTTCCGTCTGTGGCATGACGGGGACGACCTGTACCACATCATGTTCGACAGCCAAACGAAAAACCGTATTCGCGTCGACAGCTTTCCGGCGGCCAGCGAGCTTATCAATACGCTGATGACGGCAATGATTGCAGGTGTACGCAACAACCACGTCCTGCGCCACAAACTGTTTCAGATTGATTACCTCACCACCCTGAGCGATCAGGCGGTGGTATCGATGCTGTACCATAAAAAGCTGGATGATGAATGGCGTAAGGAAGCCGAAGCGCTGCGGGATGCGCTGCGGGCGCAAAACCTGAACGTGCATTTGATTGGTCGGGCCACCAAAACCAAAATTGAGCTGGACCAGGACTACATTGACGAGCGCTTTCTGGTTGCAGGTAAAGAGATTATCTACCGCCAAGTTGAGAACAGTTTTACCCAGCCGAATGCCGCCATGAATATCCAGATGCTGGAATGGGCAATTGATGTCACCAGAGGATCAAAAGGCGACCTGCTTGAGCTGTACTGCGGTAATGGCAACTTCTCGTTAGCTCTGGCGCAAAACTTCAACCGCGTACTGGCCACCGAAATCGCCAAACCTTCCGTGGCTGCTGCACAGTACAATATCGCGGCTAACCATATTGATAACGTGCAAATTATTCGTATGGCGGCCGAAGAGTTTACTCAGGCGATGAACGGGGTTCGCGAGTTCAACCGTTTGCAGGGAATCGATCTGAAGAGTTACCAGTGTGAAACCATTTTCGTTGACCCACCGCGCAGCGGTCTGGACAGCGAAACGGAAAAAATGGTGCAGGCGTATCCGCGGATTCTGTACATCTCCTGCAACCCGGAGACGCTGTGTAAGAACCTGGAAACGTTAAGCCAGACGCACAATGTTTCACGTCTGGCGCTGTTCGATCAATTCCCGTATACGCACCATATGGAGTGCGGAGTACTGTTAACGAAGAAGTAAGACTGAACGGAGGCCGGATAAGCACTACCGGTTCAGATTGCCGGATGGCGGCTTTGCCTTATCCGGCCTACAGCGACAACGGTTACTCCACAATTTCCTGTTTACGGTTACGCACTTTAAAGCCGATCCAGAACACCAGAATCACCGACAGTACCGCCGGGAAGAAGTTAGAGCCAATATCCGGATATTCAGCACGTACCACGGTGCTGTACAACAGAACGCCGAGAATAAAACAGGCGGCAGCCAGGCCCGGCAGCCCCACAGGCATAGTGCGGTTCTGATAGCGTTGATGCAGACAATAAACCGTCAGCACCAGCGAAATAATCGGGAATACTGAGAATGGCACAATGGAGCTAAACAGCGCCGCAAATGTGCCATTGATCGATAAGCCAGCAACCAGCGCCAGCAGCAGCGTACCTTTATCTTGACCTGACTGTTTCATTGCTTGTCCTTCTCGTTACTCGGAGTGGTGCGTCATCTTCTCTTGTTCACGGCGGTACCAATAAAATGCGCCTTTCGCGATCATGCGCAGTTGCAATACCAGCCGCTCTTCCAGCTGCCGACGCTGTTCAGCGCCAACATCCAGTGCTTCTGCCCCGGCGCTGAAAACAATGGTTACCATGGCTTCGGCTTGCGCTTCAGTAAACGCACGAGGCATATGGTTTTCGAGTTCCAGATAGTCCGCAAGTTCCGCAATGAAGTGCTGAATTTCACGTGCGACCGCTGCACGAAACGCTGCGGAAGTCCCCGAACGCTCGCGCAATAATAAACGGAAGGCGTTGGGATTGTTGCCAATGAACTCCATAAATGTTGAGACCGAGGTGCGGATCACACTCCCGCCTTTAGCGATGCGCTGACGCGCCTGGCGCATCAACTGGCGCAGCATCAGACCACTCTCGTCCACCATCGTCAGACCGAGTTCATCCACATCGCGGAAATGGCGATAAAACGAGGTTGGCGCAATGCCCGCTTCACGAGCGACTTCGCGTAAACTGAGGCTGGCAAAACTACGCTCAGCGCTGAGTTGACTAAATGCGGCTTCTACCAGCGAACGCCGGGTTTTCTCTTTTTGTTGCGCTCTAACGCCCATCACGATGTCTGAATCCTTCCACATACCTTGCTGGCACTATACCAGAGATTAGGCGGTTGGCATGGCTTTGTGAATGATTGTTTACGCGCAGTTTGTGCTTCGACTTCGCAAAAAAGCACAACGATAATTGGGTTATCCTGACAACGATGTTACTATTCTGTTGCTTTTATGTATAAGAACAGGTAAGCCTGACCATGTCACATTCCTACGATTACGATGCAATAGTAATAGGTTCCGGTCCCGGCGGCGAAGGCGCTGCAATGGGTCTGGTTAAGCAAGGAGCGCGCGTCGCGGTAATTGAGCGCTATCATAACGTCGGCGGAGGCTGTACCCATTGGGGCACAATCCCGTCGAAAGCGCTCCGCCACGCAGTCAGCCGTATTATCGAATTCAATCAGAACCCACTTTATAGCGACCATTCCCGACTTCTTCGTTCTTCTTTCGCCGATATTCTCAACCACGCTGATAACGTCATTAATCAGCAAACGCGTATGCGGCAAGGATTTTACGAGCGTAACCACTGCGAAATTTTGCAGGGCAATGCCCGTTTTGTTGATGAACACACGATCGCCCTGGAATGCCACGACGGTACAGTGGAAACACTCACCGCAGATAAGTTTGTTATTGCCTGTGGCTCACGCCCTTATCACCCAACTGACGTCGATTTTTCGCACCCACGCGTTTACGACAGTGATTCTATCCTCAGCCTGCATCACGAACCTCGCCATGTTCTGATTTATGGCGCAGGCGTGATTGGCTGTGAATATGCGTCGATCTTCCGTGGAATGGACGTAAAAGTTGATTTAATTAACACCCGCGATCGCCTGCTGGCATTCCTCGATCAAGAGATGTCCGATTCGCTCTCATACCACTTCTGGAACAGCGGCGTGGTCATTCGCCACAATGAAGAGTATGAGCGGATTGAAGGCTGTGATGACGGCGTCATCATGCACCTGAAATCCGGTAAAAAGCTGAAAGCAGACTGTCTGCTGTACGCCAATGGTCGCACCGGTAATACCGATTCGCTGGCACTGGAAAATATTGGTCTGAAAACCGACAGTCGCGGGCAGCTCAAAGTAAATAGCATGTATCAGACCGCGCTGCCGCACGTCTATGCCGTTGGCGATGTGATCGGTTATCCGAGCCTGGCATCGGCGGCCTACGACCAGGGACGCATTGCCGCCCAGGCACTGGTCAAAGGCGAAGCCACCGCGCATCTGATTGAAGATATCCCGACCGGGATTTATACCATTCCGGAAATCAGCTCCGTCGGTAAAACCGAACAGCAGCTAACGGCAATGAAAGTCCCATACGAAGTCGGTCGCGCCCAGTTTAAACATCTGGCGCGGGCGCAAATCGTCGGTATGAGTGTCGGAACGCTGAAGATCCTGTTCCATCGTGAAACCAAAGAGATTTTGGGGATCCACTGCTTTGGGGAACGCGCAGCCGAAATTATTCATATCGGTCAGGCGATCATGGAGCAAAAAGGTGGTGGTAACACCATCGAGTACTTCGTTAACACCACCTTTAACTACCCAACCATGGCAGAAGCCTATCGGGTAGCGGCGCTAAACGGCTTAAACCGCCTGTTTTAACGCACTGTCGAAATGGCCATCCATTGATCCCCGGATGGCCTCTGCCAGCTGTTCATAACGGCTGCGCAGCGGCGAACCAGGACGGTACACCAGACCAATCGTACGACGCGGTTCGGGTTTAATGCATGGCAGATAAACGACACCATCACGCTTACGCTCCGGCGGAACAGCCAGCGCAGGCAGTAAGGTAATCCCGCTTCCTGCCGCCACCATGTTACGCAGCGTTTCCAGACTGGTTGCCCGAAAATGGGTATCTTCATCAGCACCCGCTTCAAAGCAGAAGCCCATTGCCTGATCGCGCAGGCAGTGGCCATCTTCCAGCATCAGCAGTTTTTCACCTGCTAAATCTGACATCGGTACACAGTCACGGTTTGCCCATGGGTGATCTTCATAGATCGCCAGCAGCATAGGCTCATCAAATAGCGGTACTTCGATGAACGCCTCACTCTCTTTCACCAGCGCCAGGATCACGCAGTCGAGCTTACCGCTATCCAGTTGCGCCAGCAGCTGATGCGTCTGCGCTTCATGCAGGTACATTTCCAGTTTCGGGAAGGTCTGGTGCAACATAGGGATAATATGCGGCAACAGGTATGGCCCCACCGTTGGGATCAAACCAATGTGCAGCGGGCCTGACATTGTCTCGCCTTGTTGGCTTGCCATTTCCTTGAGCACTTTGACCTCGCGCAGCACGGTACGCGCCTGATCCACCAGCAGTAAACCTGCCTGAGTGAACAGCACTTTACGACTCGTACGCTCCAGCAGCATAACGCCAAGCTCATCTTCCAGTTTGCGGATTTGCCCGCTAAGCGTTGGCTGGCTGACGTGGCAGGAGTCCGCCGCTCGCCGGAAGTGACGATGCTCGGCTAGCGCCACCAGGTATTCAAGATCACGAATATTCATTATTCATCCTCCATCGCCACGATAGTTCATGGCGATAGGTAGCATAGCAACGAACGATTATCCCTATCAAGCTTTCTGTTTAATAATGCACCACAGAAACGGAACGGTACCCTTTAACCCTTGAAGCGCCTGTCCGTTCTCATACTCGAAATAACTAAAGCCAACGTGAACTTTTGCGGACCTCTGGTCCGCATTTTTTTGCATAAAAAAGCCCGGCTTAATGCCAGGCTCTGATAACTTTTTGCCTGATGACGCTACGCTTATCAGGCCTACAACAACAAAGGTTATGCGAGACGCGCCTTTGCATCGTCGATTGCCTGCGCGACCTGCTGCGGCGATACGCCGCCTTTCGCCACGCGTTTATCCAGACAGGATTGCAGTGAAAGTATCGGATAGACATCATCGCCAATGACGCTGCTGAACTTTTGCAAGTCAGCAAGCGACAGCGCTTCCAGCGGTTTGCCCTGACGAATCGCCTCAACCACCGTCTCACCTACGATATGGTGTGCTTCTCGGAACGGAACACCTTTGGCAACCAGATAATCCGCCAATTCAGTGGCGTTGGCATAACCCTGCTGCGCCGCTTCCTGACAACGCGGACGTTTCACCTGAATGCCGTCCAGTACCAGCGCGGCCATGTGCAGACAGTCCAGCCAGGTGTCGAGCGCGTCGAACAGCCCTTCTTTGTCTTCCTGCATATCTTTGTTGTACGCCAGCGGCAGACCTTTCAGTGTCATCATCATGCCGGTCAGCGCACCTTGTACGCGGCCACATTTGCCACGGATCAGCTCTAATGCATCCGGGTTTTTCTTCTGCGGCATCAGAGATGAACCTGAGGTCACACGATCGGACAGCTCGACAAAGCCCGCTTCGCCGGTGTTAAAGAAAATCAGATCTTCAGCAAAACGCGACAGATGCACCATGCCGATAGAGGCATCAGAGAGCAACTCCAGTACATGGTCACGATCAGAAACGCTGTCCAGGCTGTTGCGGGTCGCCGAGGCAAAGCCCAACCAGCCCGCCAGCTGCTCGCGATCGATTTCATACGCCGTACCCGCCAGCGCGCCGCAGCCTAACGGACTAACGTCCAGACGCTTAAGCGCGTCCTGCAGACGGCTCTCGTCACGTGCCAGCATTTCGACATAAGCCAGACACCAGTGAGCAAACGTCACCGGCTGTGCACGTTGCAAGTGCGTGTAACCCGGCATAACCGCGTCCTGATTATCTTGCGCGGTGTCGACCAACGCGCTTTGCAACTGACGATTAGCAGACAGCAGTTCCATGACCGTGTCTTTGCACCACAGTTTAAGATCAGTTGCCACCTGGTCATTACGGCTACGCCCGGTGTGCAGTTTTTTACCTAACTGCCCGACTTTATCAATCAGCTTGCCTTCCACCCAGCTGTGAATATCTTCAGCATCGCTTTGCAGGATCTGCTGCGGATTCGCGCGAACCTCTTCCAGCAGATTATTCAACGCTTCTTCCAGCTGCAGTTGTTCATCAGCAGTCAGTACGCCGACGGTTACCAGCGCTTTGGACCAGGCCACAGAGCCGACAATATCCTGCTCTGCCAGGCGGTAGTCAAAACGCAACGAGTCGTTGAACTGTTTGAACCGCTGATCTGCTGCCTGTGTAAAACGCCCACCCCAAAGTGCCATAACGAATTTCCTTAATATGATATTTTTGCCCGGTGGCGCTGCGCTTACCGGGCCTACAAAACCCATCCAGGCCGGATAAGGCGAAGCCGCCATCCGGCACATTAATAGTTAAGCCAGAATACGCGTACCAATTGGCGTGCCGTTAAACAGCGCCGGGAGTTGCTCAGCATGACGCCAGGAAGCGATATCTACCGGGCGGCCCAGCGTACGCGCAGCATCCAGCGCCGCATTGACCTTCACGATCATGCCATCGGTAATAATACCCTGCTCAATCAACTGTTCCGCTTTCGTCGCAGTCATTTCGGCAATACGCTGGCCTTTGCCATCCAGAATACCGCTCACATCAGAGAGCAGGATCAGATCCGCACCCAGCGTTGCCGCCAGCGCCGTCGCCGCCTGATCGGCATTAACGTTCATCAACAGCCCATCCTCAGTAACGCCAATAGAACTCACTACCGGCAGAAAACCGCTTTCCAGCAGCGTGTTAATCAGCTTAGGCGAACCCGGCTGCGCCAGTCCAACGTGACCCAACTCTTTATCGAGTGGCGTCACTTTTACACTGTCGCCATCGCCAAGATACAGACCCACAGAGGCAATTTGATGTTTCTTCGCCCAGGCCAGCAAGGTTTTATTCGCGGTTCCCGCCAGTGCCCCCGTGATGATGTCGATTTGATCGGCTGGCGTAACACGCAGACCATTTTTCTTTTTCACCGGCAGATTCAGCTGCTTCATCAGCTCGTCGACCACGCAGCCACCACCGTGCACAATGACCAGCGGACGCTGATGCGACTCGCGATAATTTACCAGCGCGGTAAACAGACGCTCCAGCGCCTCTTCGCTATCCAGTAAAACGCCGCCCAGCTTGATAATTAATGGATTCATCATTGCACCCTTAAATAAGAGACTGCGTCTCAGCAAAGCCGAAACGGATATTTGCGCACTGCATGGCCTGTGCCGCCGCGCCCTTCAATAAGTTATCTTCAGTCGCTACCACAATCAGATGTTCGCCCTGCACTGCAAATCCGATATCACAGAACGGTAATCCAACCACATTCTTCAGCGCCGGAACCCCTTTGTCATACAGACGCACCAGCGGTTTATCGCTATATGCCTGTTGCAGCGTCTGCGCTACCTGAGCCTGAGTTACACCCGCATTCAGACGGCAGGTAATGGTTTCCAGGATCCCACGTGGGAAATTGCCCAGATGTGGAGTGAAGATCACCTCCGTACCCAGGTGAGTCGCGATTTCCGGCTGATGGCGGTGAGTAAACACGCCATATGGTTGCAGGCTCACTTCACAAAAGCTGTTCGAAATAGCGGCCTTACGGCCCGCACCGCTCACCCCACTGGTGGCGTTAATCACCGGCCACTGACGGAGATCCAACAGCCCGGCATCAATCAGTGGTTTCAGCGACAATTGTGCTGCCGTCGGGTAACAACCCGGCACAGCAATCAAATTCGCGTCTTTCAGTCTGTCTGCGCTCCACTCAGCCAGACCGTATACCGCCTGTTCCAGCAGTTCAGGATGCTGATGGGTAAAGCCATAGTATTTCTCATAAAATGCGCCGTCGTTTACGCGGAACGCGCCTGAGAGGTCAAACACCACACACCCGGCACGCAGAAACTGCGGTGCCAGATCATGACTGACCTCATGAGCCGTCGCGAGAAACACAACGTCCACCCCTGCGCTAAACTCGCTGATATCGGACATTGGCTGTAACGGCAAATCGACAATGCCTTTTAGCTGCGGATGTAAATCGGAGATTAATTTTCCTGCATCATTGCTTTGCGCTGAGACGGTCAAAGCGGTTATGGTCATATCAGGATGGCGATTTACATAGGTCACAAGCTCTGCGCCAGCGTAGCCACTCGCGCCCACAATCAGCGTATTCAACATCGGAGCTGTTCACCTTCTTAGATTCGGTTGCCAGGTATAAGCCTTTATCACCTCACCTTACACTTGGTGGGTTTTATTACGCTCAACGTTATTGTATTTTTATTCACAAATACTGCATGAATATTGATACTATCATGACCCGAGGTGTGTCAACAATGAAAAACAATTTACCGCCATTTATCGAGATTTACCGCGCTCTGATTGCCACGCCATCGATCAGCGCCACCGAAGAAGCGCTCGATCAAAGCAATGCAGGTTTAATCACTCTGCTGGCGGGCTGGTTTAAAGATTTAGGCTTCAATGTGGAGGTCCAACCGGTTCCCGATACGCGAAATAAATTCAATATGCTGGCGAGCATTGGACAGGGCGCTGGCGGCCTGTTGTTGGCGGGCCATACCGATACCGTACCCTTTGACGATGGCCGTTGGACACGCGATCCCTTCACCCTCACCGAACACGACAATAAGCTTTACGGTCTGGGTACGGCGGATATGAAAGGCTTTTTCGCCTTTATTCTCGATGCACTGCGCGGTGTGGATGTAACGAAACTGAAAAAACCACTCTACATTCTGGCTACCGCTGATGAAGAAACCAGTATGGCCGGCGCACGTTACTTTTCTGAAACGACCTCGCTCCGCCCGGACTGTGCAATCATTGGCGAACCGACATCTCTGCAGCCCGTTCGCGCGCACAAAGGCCATATCTCCAACGCAATTCGAATTTTGGGTCAGTCGGGTCACTCAAGCGATCCGGCACGCGGCGTGAATGCGATTGAACTGATGCATGATGCCATCGGCCATATCATGAAGCTGCGCGATGACCTGAAAGAACGCTATCACCATGACGCCTTTACCGTGCCGTACCCCACGTTAAATCTGGGCCATATTCATGGCGGCGATGCTGCTAACCGTATCTGCGCCTGCTGCGAACTGCATATGGATATTCGCCCGCTACCGGGTATGACGCTTAACGATCTGAATGGGCTACTCAACGATGCGCTGGCCCCGGTCAGCGAACGTTGGCCGGGTCGCCTGACCGTATCGGAACTGCATCCGCCGATTCCTGGCTATGAGTGTCCGCCGGACCATCAGCTGGTCGAGGTGGTTGAGAAACTGCTGGGCGCACAGACTGAAGTAGTGAACTACTGCACCGAAGCGCCCTTTATCCAGACGCTGTGTCCGACGCTGGTATTGGGTCCTGGTTCTATTAATCAGGCACATCAGCCGGATGAATATCTGGAAACACGCTTTATTAAGCCAACCCGCGAATTAATCACCCAGGTTGTGCACCATTTCTGCTGGCATTAGCGGCTTGTTGCCCTGATAACCCTTTAGGGGTAATTGGGGCGATTTCTTAACATTTCCATAAGCAACGCTTATTTGGTTCGATGTGAATTAAATAACGTAAATTGCCGCCATTTTTTCGTTTGCTGAACCGATTTCGCAGCAATTGACGCCACGAGTTTTACGTGGCTTTATAAAAGACGGCTAAAAAGTTAAGCCCGAAAAA
Source organism: Citrobacter sp. wls716 (assembly GCF_005280975.1). Taxonomy (NCBI): domain Bacteria; kingdom Pseudomonadati; phylum Pseudomonadota; class Gammaproteobacteria; order Enterobacterales; family Enterobacteriaceae; genus Citrobacter; species Citrobacter sp. wls716. The sequence continues at coordinate 104,842 of NZ_SZWX01000036.1, read as the reverse complement.
TACAGGGCTAATAATTTCAAGATGGGGTGTCTGGGTAAATATGAACGAACAATATTCCGCGTTGCGTAGTAATGTCAGTATGCTCGGCAAAGTGCTGGGAGAGACCATCAAGGACGCGCTGGGAGAGAACATTCTCGACCGCGTAGAAACAATCCGTAAGTTGTCCAAGTCATCCCGCGCTGGCAATGAAGTTAATCGCCAGGAACTGCTCACCACACTGCAAAATCTGTCTAACGACGAGCTGCTGCCCGTTGCCCGCGCATTTAGCCAGTTCCTGAATCTGGCCAATACCGCCGAGCAGTACCATAGTATTTCGCCAAAAGGCGAAGCTGCCAGCAACCCGGAAGTGATTGCTCGCACCCTGCGTAAATTGAAAGACCAGCCCAACCTCGATGAAACCACCATCAAGAAAGCCGTGGAATCGCTGTCTCTGGAGCTGGTGTTGACCGCGCACCCAACCGAAATCACCCGCCGCACCTTGATTCATAAAATGGGTGAAGTAAACGCATGCCTCAAACAGCTTGATAATAAAGACATCGTCGATTACGAGCGCCACCAGCTGATGCGTCGTTTGCGTCAGTTGATTGCTCAGTCCTGGCATACGGATGAAATCCGTAAACTACGACCAAGCCCAGTTGATGAAGCCAAATGGGGCTTCGCAGTGGTTGAAAACAGCCTGTGGGAAGGCGTACCCAACTACCTGCGCGAGCTAAATGAACAGCTGGAAGAACATCTGGGCTATAAGCTACCTGTCGATTTTGTTCCGGTACGTTTTACCTCCTGGATGGGCGGCGACCGTGATGGTAACCCGAATGTCACCGCAGATATCACCCGCCATGTGTTGCTGCTTAGCCGTTGGAAAGCCACTGACTTGTTCCTGAAAGACATCCAGTTTTTGATTTCTGAACTGTCGATGGTTGAAGCCACTCCGGAACTGATGGCGCTGGTCGGTGAAGAAGGTGCGGCAGAACCTTATCGCTATCTGATGAAAATGCTGCGTTCACGTCTGATGGCAACTCAGGCCTGGCTGGAAGCGCGTCTGAAAGGCGAAAAACTGCCAAAACCTGTTGGCCTGCTAACCCAAAACGAACAGCTTTGGGAGCCGCTATACGCGTGTTACCAGTCTCTACAGGCCTGTGGTATGGGCATCATAGCCAATGGCGAGTTGCTCGACACCCTTAGGCGCGTGAAATGTTTTGGCGTACCGCTGGTACGCATTGATATTCGTCAGGAAAGCACTCGTCATACCGAAGCACTGGGCGAACTGACCCGCTATCTGGGAATTGGCGACTACGAAAACTGGTCAGAAGCGGATAAACAAGCGTTCCTGATCCGCGAGCTGAATTCCAAGCGTCCGCTGCTGCCGCGTCACTGGGAACCGAGCAACGATACCCGTGAAGTGCTCGATACCTGCCGGGTGATTGCCGAAGCGCCTTATGGCTCCATTGCTGCCTATGTTATCTCAATGGCGAAAACACCGTCTGACGTACTGGCCGTGCATTTACTGCTGAAAGAATCCGGCATTGGTTTTGCTATGCCTGTTGCCCCGCTGTTTGAGACACTGGACGACCTGAACAACGCCGATGATGTCATGAGCCAGCTACTGAATATCGACTGGTATCGCGGCTTTATTCAGGGCAAACAGATGGTCATGATTGGCTACTCTGACTCCGCAAAAGATGCGGGCGTGATGGCGGCCTCCTGGGCGCAATACCAGGCACAGGACGCGCTGATCAAAACCTGCGAAAAAGCCGGTATCGAACTGACGCTGTTCCACGGTCGCGGCGGCTCCATTGGTCGCGGCGGCGCGCCTGCCCATGCGGCACTGCTCTCTCAACCGCCAGGCAGCCTGAAAGGCGGCCTGCGCGTGACAGAACAAGGTGAGATGATCCGCTTTAAGTACGGCCTGCCGGAAGTCACCATCAGCAGCCTGTCGCTGTACACTGCCGCAATTCTGGAGGCTAACCTGTTACCGCCGCCGGAGCCAAAAGATAACTGGCGTCATATCATGGATGAGCTTTCAGATATCTCCTGCGATCTCTATCGTGGATATGTTCGTGAAAACAAAGACTTTGTACCTTACTTCCGTTCCGCAACACCAGAGCAGGAACTGGGCAAGTTACCACTCGGCTCACGTCCGGCAAAACGTCGCCCGACCGGTGGCGTAGAGTCTCTGCGTGCTATTCCGTGGATCTTCGCCTGGACGCAGAACCGCCTGATGCTTCCGGCCTGGCTGGGTGCGGGTACGGCACTGCAAAAAGTGGTTGAAGACGGTAAGCAAAGCGAGCTTGAAGCAATGTGCCGTGACTGGCCATTCTTCTCCACGCGTCTTGGCATGCTGGAGATGGTGTTCTCAAAAGCTGACCTGTGGCTGGCGGAGTACTACGATCAGCGCCTGGTCAAAAAAGAGCTTTGGCCATTGGGTGAAGAACTGCGTCAGCGTCTGGAAGCCGATATCAATGTGGTGTTGGCAATCGCCAATGACTCACATTTGATGGCCGATCTACCATGGATTGCCGAGTCTATTCAGTTAAGGAATATTTATACTGACCCACTGAACGTCTTACAGGCCGAATTATTATATCGTTCGCGCCAGGCAGAAGAGCAAGGTCATGCACCAGACCCACGCGTCGAACAGGCGCTAATGGTGACAATTGCTGGCGTTGCTGCCGGTATGCGTAACACCGGCTAATTTTTATGCCTGTCACCCTCGTGCTATTGCGCGAGGGTGATATAAAATACTGCTGTCATAACCATCTCATTTTTAATATATTCCTGTCTGCATTTTATACATCCAATGGATATTTGTTAGCAGAACGCGATTTTCGACTCGCATTGCTTCAGATCCTCTTAATGTTTAGCCGCTAACGTTGGCGCTACGATTAAAGACAGGCTCACACTATGCAATCCTTACAACTCCAGTCTAAACCCAAATTTAGCTGGAAAGCCCTGGGTTGGGCACTCCTCTATTTTTGGTTCTTCTCTACCTTACTCCAGGCCATTATTTATTTTACTGGCTATAGCGGAACTAACGGATTACGCGACTCAATACTGTTCAGCTCATTGTGGTTGATTCCGGTATTCTTATTCCCGAACCGTATTCGCATTATCGCTGCCGTTATTGGTGTGGCACTCTGGGCTGCTTCATTGGCCGCGCTGAGTTATTATGTTATTTACGGACAAGAATTCTCACAAAGCGTTCTGTTCGTCATGTTTGAAACCAACGCCAACGAAGCCCGCGAATATCTGAGCCAATATTTCAGTCTCAAGATCGTACTTATCGCACTGGCCTACACAGCAACCGCAATCCTGCTGTGGACGCGTTTACGCCCGGTTCATATTCCTTCGCCATGGCGTTATCTGGTGTCATTTGCGCTGTTGTACGGTTTAATTCTGCACCCAATGACCGTCAATACGTTTATCAAGCATAAGCCTTTTGAGAAAACGCTGGGCGGCCTTGCATCGCGCATGGAGCCTGCCGCGCCATGGCAGTTCATCTCTGGTTATTATCAATACCGTCAACAATTGACCGCATTAAATAGCCTGCTGAATGAGAACAACGCACTGCCACCACTGGCTAACTTTAAAGACAATTCTGGTGATGCTCCGCGTACGCTGGTGCTGGTGATTGGCGAGTCAACTCAACGTGGCCGCATGAGCCTGTACGGCTACCCACGTGAAACCACGCCGGAACTGGATGCGCTGCATAAATCCGATCCAAACTTCACCGTTTTCAATAATGTCGTGACCTCACGTCCGTACACGATTGAAATCCTGCAACAGGCGCTGACCTTCGCGAACGAGAAGAACCCGGATTTATATCTGACGCAGCCGTCGTTGATGAATATGATGAAACAGGCGGGTTATAAAACCTTCTGGATCACCAACCAGCAAACAATGACCGCCCGTAACACCATGCTGACCGTATTTTCCCGGCAGACAGACAAGCAGTTCTATATGAACCAGCAGCGTACCCAAAGTGCGCGTGAATATGACAGCAACGTACTGGCGCCGTTTAAAGAAGTCATGGCCGACCCGGCTCCGAAAAAGTTCATCATCGTTCACTTGCTGGGTACGCACATTAAATACAAATTCCGCTATCCGGAAGGCCAGGGCAAGTTTGACGGTAATACCGAGAACGTACCTGCAGGTCTGAGCAATGATGAACTGGAGTCATATAACGATTATGACAATGCCAACGTCTATAACGACCATATCATTGCCAGCCTGATCAAAGACTACAAAGCAACTGATCCAAACGGCTTCCTGCTCTACTTCTCTGACCATGGTGAAGAAGTGTATGACACGCCGCCACATAAAACGCAGGGCCGTAACGAAGATAGCCCAACGCGCCATATGTATACGGTACCGTTCCTGCTGTGGACGTCTGAAAAATGGCAGGCTGCGCACCCACGCGACTTCTCACAGGACGTTAATCGCAAGTACAGCAGCTCTGAACTTATCCATACCTGGTCAGATTTGGCCGGCTTTACGTACGACGGTTTCGATCCGACCCGTTCTATTACCAGCCCGGAGTTCAAAGAGACGACCCGCTGGATTGGTAATCCGTACAAGAAAAACGCCCTGATTGATTACGACTCCCTGCCTTACGGCGATCAAATCGGGAATCAGTAATGCCCTCTCAGGCCACTCTTTAAGAGTGGCCTTTTTTTATGATGACGGTTACTGTTTCCCTGTCCACGATCTGTCAGGGATTCACATGTATCACAACATCAGCCACCTACTTTCCCGCCTGATTAACGGTCCCTTACCGCTGCACCAGGTTTACTTCGCCAGCAGCAACGCCGCAACGCCAGAACTGGCGTATAAGGTCGATTTTCCGCGACTGGAAATTGTGCTGGAAGGTGAATTTGCGGATTCTGGTATCGATAAGGTGCTTACCCCCGGCGATGTCTTGTTTGTTCCGGCTGGCGGCTGGAATATTCCGCAGTGGGTCACACCGGTCACGACACTCAGCATTCTGTTCGGCAAACAGCAACTGGGTTTCAGCATCGTCCAATGGGACGGCAAGCAATATCAAAACCTTACCCACCAGCACGTCGCTCGGCGTGGGCCGCGTATTGGCTCTTTTCTGCTGCAAACGCTCCATGAGATGAAAATGCAGCCACAGGAGCAGCAAACGGCCAGGCTAATCGTTGCGAGCTTGCTGAGCCACTGTCGCGATCTGCTCGGCAGCCAGATCCAAACCGCATCACGTAGTCAGGCGCTTTTCGACGCCATTCGCAGCTATATTGACGAACGCTACGCTTCGCCGCTCACCCGTGAATCCGTCGCACAGGCGTTTTACATTTCACCCAACTACCTCTCCCACCTGTTTCAAAAAACGGGCGCTATCGGGTTTAACGAATACCTGAACCACACGCGACTGGAACACGCAAAAACGTTGCTCAAGGGTTACGAGCTGAAGATCAAAGACGTGGCGCACACCTGTGGGTTTATTGACAGCAACTACTTCTGCCGCCTGTTTCGCAAGAATACTGAACGTTCGCCGTCAGAGTATCGTCGGCAATATCACAGCCAGTTGACGGAGAAAAAAACTGACCAGTAATAGTCGCATACTGGGACAGAAAACGGAGACAAAGGTAACATTTACTGGATTTTTGTATTATCAAAAAACATATACCAGCACATATCACTTACATGTGAAGTATCTCTCACTTTTTTAGACATATTACATTTATCCAGCTTTTGGCAGATTTGTCAGATAGCGCCGCGTGACGAAACACTCTTATCCTGTGCATAGCAAAGCAACCCGGCAACGGGCAGCTAACGGAAAACGTAGAGGGTGTTTTTGTATGGAACTTTATCTTGATACCGCCAACGTCGCAGAAGTCGAACGTCTGGCACGCATCTTCCCTATCGCGGGCGTCACCACCAACCCAAGCATTGTGGCAGCAAGCAAAGAATCTATCTGGGATGTACTGCCACGCCTGCAGAACGCCATTGGCAAAGAGGGTATTCTGTTTGCCCAGACCATGAGCCGGGATGCGCAGGGCATGGTGGAAGAAGCTAAACGCCTGAGCAACGCCGTGCCCGGTCTGGTGGTGAAGATTCCCGTCACGGCTGAAGGTCTGGCCGCGATCAAAATGCTGAAAAAAGAGGGTATCACCACACTGGGCACCGCGGTATACAGTGCTTCTCAGGGTCTGCTGGCCGCACTGGCTGGGGCAAAATATATCGCACCTTACGTTAACCGTATTGACGCTCAGGGCGGCGACGGAATTCGCACAGTACAAGAACTGCAAACATTGCTGGAACTGCATACACCGAACAGCATGGTACTGGCGGCCAGCTTTAAAACTCCGCGTCAGGCGCTGGATTGCTTGCTGGCAGGATGTGAAGCAATCACCCTGCCATTAGACGTAGCGCAACAAATGCTCAATACCCCTGCGGTAGAGTCAGCGATAGAGAAGTTTGAGCAGGACTGGAACAACGCATTTGGTCACATCAACCTGTGAGGGAAATAAAGTATGGATCGCATTATTCAATCACCTGGTAAGTACATCCAGGGTGCTGATGTTATTACCCGTCTTGGCAGCTACCTCAAACCACTGGCAGAGCGCTGGCTGGTCGTTGGGGACAAGTTTGTCTTAGGCTTTGCCCAACCTGCGCTGGAAAAAAGCTTCCATGACGCCGGATTGGCGCTGGAAATTGCACCATTTGGCGGCGAATGTTCGCAAAACGAAATCGACCGCCTGCGTGGCGTAGCGGAAAAAGCGCAATGCGGGGCCGTGCTCGGTATCGGCGGCGGTAAAACGCTGGATACCGCCAAAGCACTGGCGCACTTTATGGGTGTACCGGTCGCCATTGCGCCAACCATCGCCTCCACCGATGCACCGTGTAGCGCACTGTCCGTCATTTACACTGATGCCGGTGAATTTGACCGCTATCTGCTGCTGCCGAACAACCCGGACAGGGTCATTGTTGATACCAAAATTGTCGCGGGCGCACCGGCGCGTCTGCTGGCAGCAGGTATCGGCGATGCGCTGGCAACCTGGTTTGAAGCACGCGCCTGCTCGCGCAGCGGCGCAACCACCATGGCGGGCGGTCAGTGTACTCAGGCGGCGCTGGCGCTGGCAGAGCTGTGCTTTAATACGCTGATAGAAGAAGGTGAAAAAGCGATGCTGGCCGCCGAGCAGCACGTGGTCACGCCTGCACTGGAGCGCGTAATTGAAGCTAACACCTATCTGAGCGGCGTCGGTTTTGAAAGCGGCGGCCTGGCTGCGGCACACGCCATTCATAACGGTCTGACGGCAATCCCGGATGCGCATCACTACTACCACGGTGAGAAGGTGGCTTTCGGTACATTGACGCAACTGGTGCTGGAAAACGCGCCGGTAGACGAAATCGAAACCGTGGCAGCGCTGTGCCATTCCGTTGGCTTGCCGATTACCCTGGCGCAACTGGACATCAAACAGGATATCCCGGCGAAAATGCGTATTGTGGCAGAAGCGGCTTGTGCCGAAGGCGAAACTATCCACAACATGCCGGGCGGCGCCACGCCGGATCAGGTTTACGCTGCGCTGCTGGTGGCCGATCAGTATGGCCAGCGGTATCTGCAAGAGTGGGAATAACCTGCCAATAAAAATCCCCGCAAATGCGGGGATTTTTTTATTCCTACGATGCCGGACCCGCACAAGCGGCATCCGGCATCGTCTGTTACAGCAGATCGAAACGATCCAGGTTCATCACTTTCACCCATGCGGCCACGAAATCTCTCACGAACTTCTCGTGGGCATCGCTGCAGGCATAAACTTCAGCCACTGCGCGCAGTACAGAGTTAGAACCAAATACCAGATCGGCGCGGGTTGCGGTGTATTTTACTTCGCCGCTCAGACGATCACGACCTTCAAACAGCTCTTTTGACTCATCAACCGCCTTCCACTCATGACGCATATCCAGCAGATTGACGAAGAAGTCAGTGCTGAGTACGCCAGGACGATCGGTAAAGACGCCATGCTGGCTACCATCAAAGTTGGCACCCAGTACGCGCATCCCGCCCACCAGCACGGTCATTTCCGGTGCTGTCAGGGTCAGCTGCTGCGCTTTATCGATCAGCAGCGACTCGGTGGTCGACACGTCAGGACGGGCACGATAGTTACGGAAACCATCTGCAATAGGCTCCAGCAGCTCAAACATCTCGATATCGGTTTGGTCCTGACGCGCATCTACGCGGCCCGGAACAAAAGGTACAGTGATGTTAACACCCGCCGCGCTTGCCGCTTTCTCGACACCGACCACACCGGCCAGCACGATAATATCGGCCAACGAGGCGGTATGAGCAGATTTATAAATACCTTCCAGCACAGGTAGAACGCGTGCTGCGGTGGCATTCACATCCCAGCCGCGCTGTGGATCCAGCGCCAGACGCGCACCGTTAGCGCCACCACGCTTGTCACCACCACGGAAAGTCGATGCGGAAGCCCACGCCACCGATACCAGCTCACTGACAGAAAGTCCGGAAGCTGCAATGGTCGCCTTCAGGTTAAGAATGTCTTCTTCGCTTGGGTTGAAGAACGCATGCGGCAGTGGATCCTGCCAAATCAGATCTTCTTGCGGTACTTCCGGTCCGATGTAACGCGCTTTCGGCCCCATATCACGGTGCGTCAGTTTAAACCACGCACGGGCAAAGGCTTCGTTGAACGCCTGCGGATCGTTAAGGAAACGACGAGAGATCTTCTCGAACTCAGGATCAAAGCGCAAGGTCAGGTCGGTGACCAGCATTGTTGGCTTGCGTTTTTTCGACGGATCAAACGGATCAGGAATAATTTCTGGCGCGTCAACCGCTTCAAACTGAATAGCGCCTGCCGGACTGCGAGTTTGCACCCACTCATATTTGAACAGGTTCTCGAAGAAATAGTTGCTCCACTGGGTCGGAGTCTGCGTCCAGACAACTTCCAGACCAGAAGTGATGGCATCTGCACCCGAGCCGCTGCCGTAGCTGCTGGCCCAGCCCAGGCCCTGCGCTTCAATTGGTGCGGATTCCGGATCAGGACCAACATGGGATGCTGGTGCTGCACCGTGGGTTTTGCCCAACGTATGACCACCACCAATCAGCGCGACAGTTTCTTCGTCGTTCATTCCCATGTTACCGAAGGTCGCGCGAATAGCCGCTGCCGCAGAAAGCGGTTCGCCGCTATGGTCCGGCCCTTCCGGGTTCACATAGATAAGGCCCATTTCGGTTGCGCCCAGCGGCGCTTTTGCCAACTCTTCAGGATGGCGGTGAGTCAGCCAGGCTTTCTCATCACCCCAGTTTACGTCCAGATCCGGTTCCCAGACGTCTTCACGCCCTGCGCCAAAACCGAAGGTACGGAAACCTGAGTTTTCCAGCGCCACGTTACCCGCGAGGATAAACAGGTCGGCCCAGGAAATTTTCTGACCATATTTCTGCTTGATTGGCCACAGCAGACGACGCGCCTTATCAAGGCTAACGTTGTCCGGCCAGGAATTCAGTGGTGCAAAACGCTGCTGTCCGCGACCCGCGCCACCGCGTCCATCGATGGAGCGATAGGTCCCTGCACCGTGCCATGCCATACGGATGAATAAACCGGCATAGGTACCCCAGTCAGCAGGCCACCACGGTTGAGATTCGGACAGAAGGGCTCTGAGATCCCCTTTCAGGGCAGAATAGTCGAGTTTGCTAAATTCTTTGCGGTAGTTGAAGTCCTCGCCCAGCGGGTTCGAACGGTTGGAATGTTGGTTCAGCAAATCTACACGGAGTTGATTAGGCCACCAGTCGCGGTTGTTCGTTCCTGCTCCCGCGCTCTGGTCGTGACCGCCCTGATGAAAAGGACACTTACCGGCAGTTGATGCGTTATGGCTATCGTCGGACATGCTCATCTATATGCTCCCTTTACAGTGTTCTGACTACGATATACACCACCAGAGATAAGATATAGTCGAAATAACCCACAGATTCGATAGCTAATTCCTTTTATATTTTACGTTACAGAGATGTAGATCAAAATGATCAATAAAAAGCCCTCCGTAGAGGGCTGGGGCATCTGTTTAATTCGGTCTTACACCCAGTGTGTGACAAATAGCGTAGCTCATCTCAGCGCGGTTGAGCGTATAGAAGTGAAAATCTTTCACCCCTTCGCGACTGAGGATCTTCACCATGTCCATGGCGATATTCGCCCCTACCAGCTTGCGGGTTTCGGCATCATCATCCAGACCATCAAACATTGTCGACATCCAGGAAGGGATACGAACATTGGTCATGTCGGCAAATTTTTTCGCCTGCTTAAAGTTGGAGACTGGCAGGATACCCGGAATAATTTCCACATCGATACCCGCAGACACGCAGCGATCGCGAAAACGCAGATAGCTTTCTACATCGAAGAAGAACTGGGTAATCGCACGGTTCGCACCGGCATCAACCTTACGCTTCAGGTTCAGCAAATCAGCCTGAGCACTCTTTGCTTCCGGGTGCACTTCCGGGTAAGCCGCAACGGAGATATCAAAGTCAGCAACGTCTTTCAGCAGCGTCACCAGGTCAGAAGCATACATATCTGGTTTACCGCTTCCCGGCGGCAGGTCACCGCGCAGGGCAACAATATGACGAATACCGTTGTTCCAGTAGTCCTGAGCAATGGTACGCAGCTCATCACGGGTCGCATCAATGCAGGTCAGGTGCGGCGCCGCTTCAAGACCCGTGCGATCCTTAATACCTTTAATAATGCTGTGAGTACGGTCGCGCTCACCAGAGTTTGCACCGTAAGTGACTGAAACAAACTTCGGCTTCAGGCTGCTCAGGCGATCGATGGAGTTCCACAGGGTTTGCTCCATTTCACTGGTGCGCGGCGGGAAAAACTCAAATGAAACGTTAATCTGACCGGCAACTTCTGCCAGGCTCTGATTCAGGGCTTCCCGCTGGTTGGCGTGAAAAAAGCTCATACCTTACCTCATCAATCTTTTGTCGTTATATGTTGTGTTGTGAACTGCTATACGTTTAGACGTCTAGATGTAAAAATGACGGAAAAGCATGCTGGCGTCAACACAAAAATCATCGCTAAAGGTGAGGAATACTCAGCCAACGTGAAAAAAATTCACATCAGTCTGAATTGATGAGGGATTGCGTCATGAGTTCTTGCACCCACTGCAACCGGCTCTCATTTTCAGGCAACATCACTAACCCGGCACGGATACACAGCTCAGCATCGCTCAGTGGATGGAATACCACGCCCTGGCGCTGGATAGCAGCAAATGAAGCCGGGAGCAAACTTAAACCATCGCCCTGGGCAATCCGCGCAAGCAGCACATCATGCTCCAGTGGTTCTTCAAGACAGGAAGGAGAGTAACCAGCGCGGTGGAAAATCTGCCGGGTATAGTCAAAGAAAGCCGGGTTACGTTCCCGCTGGAACCAGAACAACGGTCGGTGGTTGAGTGCCGATAAAGAAAGAGAAGCCGTACAAGCCTCTGACCAAAAGGAGGGTAATGCAGCAATTATCGGCTCTTGCCAGGCTAAAGGGGTGACGGTAAGCCCAGATGCCTCAATAGGCAAAGCCACCAGCGCCGCATCCAGTTTGCCTCGCCTTACCTGACGAACAAGTTCAGGTGAGCCGTGACGCATGACACGCAGCATTTTTACACGAGCATTTAGCGTTGATTCAAGCGCCACAAAAACGCCCTGTTCAAACGCCGTGCTTAATCCTAAACGCAGAGGTTGCACCTCCATCTGCGCCAACTGGCTCAATGCAATATAGGTCTTGTCCTGTAGCGCCAGCAGCGGACGCACCATTTCAAGTACGCGCTGGCCGTCCTCCGTCAGCGTAAGCCCACGGGTATGACGGACAAAAAGCGTCACCCCCAGGCGTTCTTCAAGCTGGCGAATATGACGGCTTAGCGGCGGCTGCGACATAAAAAGACGTTGCGCCGCACGACTCATGTTGTTCTCTTCGGCCACTACGGTGAAGTAGCGCAGCAGACGGATATCCAGAGAGTGCAGGGGCGATATTGTCATACCAAAAAAGTATCACGGAAACGGTATTATCCCAATCATTCTGCGCGCTCTATCCTCACGCCACAGACCACACGATAGAGGAAGAAATGATGCTTTCAGAACGCTTTATTACCGGCCAGGAGATGTTGCAAAAAGTAGATGGCAAAGGGGGCGATGCAGTCATCGAAAGTCTGCAGGACATTGCGCCAGACTTCGCCCAATACCTGATTGAATTTCCTTTTGGCGACATCTATTCAAGACCGGGGCTGGATTTACGCAGTAGAGAAATAGCTACCGTCGCGGCATTAACTGCGCTGGGTAACGCCACACCGCAACTGAAAGTACATATTGGCGCGGCATTACACGTGGGTTTAACGCAGGATGAGATCGTTGAAGTGATTATGCAGATGGCCGTATATGCTGGCTTCCCCGCGGCACTCAATGGTTTGTTTGCCGCGAAAGAGGTGTTTGCCTCTCACAGAGGCTAAAACAACAGGCCAGCGGATTGTCTGCTGGCCTGAGCTCGCTACGGTTTCACATCTGCCACACGCATGCCTTTGAGTTGCTCATCCGTCAGCGGATTTCCCGCTTTGAAATAATCAACAACCGCATTAGAGATGTAGTAGCCTCCGGATGTATTTCGCGCTTTACCTTCGGTAAATGCGGCAAAACCATCACCACCGTCCGCCAGGAAGCTATTGGTGGCAATGTGATAGATGGTGGCGTCTTCAATGGGTTGGCCGTTTAACGTCAATACGGTGACTCGCTGACCGACCGGTTTACTGCTGTCATACTTCATCTCCAGGCCTTTAGATACCTGCAAAACACCGTTACTTAAACTCGCACCGTGCTCCATCAAACTACGCAACTGCTTCCCGGTGAGATCCATTGTGGCCAGCTCGTTCGGGAACGGGAAGGTGCTAATGACCGCCCCCATGGTGATGGCTCCTGCGGGGACTTCATTACGGATGCCGCCTGAGTTAGTAAGCGCTAATTGGGTATCTTTACCTGCCGCCACCAGCAGCGCATCCGCCGCCAGATTGCCCAACGAAGAAGATTCACCGTAAGCACGCGTCAGCTCAACCGGAGAGTTTGCAACCGTTTGTTGTACCACCTTATCAAGCTTTTTATTCCAGCCATCGATGACCTGTTTCGTCTGCGGGTCTGGTTGCCATTCATCCGCAAAAATGGTCTTTAGCTCGAAATTCTTCACGGTAAATTGATGCGGTTTCTGCTGATAATCCAGCACCAGTTTACCCACATCAATGCCCCCGCTGTCGGTGGAAAGGATCAGGGTATTACCGACTTTAATCGGCTCCGGCGTGCCAACATGCGCATGACCGGTGATCAGGATATCCAGCCCCTGCACCTGGCCTGCGGTCTGGATGTCTTTATCCAGCGCACGGCGCACATCGGTGCCGCCCAGACTGGACTGACGCGCTGGCGTGCCTTCATGGATCAGCGCCACGGTGAGATCGACTTTGCCTTTAAGCTCATCGATATAGCGTTGCAACCACTTCACTTCATCACGCGCTTCGATACCAATACGTGTCGCCGCAGAAACCGTATCATCAAAAGCAAACACGCCGTGCAGGCCAATCACGCCAATCTTCACGCCATCTTTTTCAATAATGGTGTAAGGCTTATCCCAGAACATTTTGCTGCTGTTCTGATAAAAGATATTACCCTGCACGATGGGGAATTTCGCCTGACTCAGTTGCAACAGCGTATTGTCCCAACCGTGATCGAATTCATGATTACCCATGGTGACAGCATCAAAATTCATGGTGTTCATGATATCGATAATCGCCTTACCCTTGGTCAGACTGCTGATATACGGCCCGGTAAAATAATCACCCGCATCAAAAAACCAGGTGGCGCTGTTTTTCGCTTTCTCCTGCTTCACCATCGTCGTGATATTGGCCCAACCGCCAATGTCACGCGTGCCATCCGCAATCCATGGGACTTTATAAGGTTCAACGTGGGCGTGAAGATCGTTGGTATAGATAATTGTGACATCTTTGGCACTCGCCCAAAGCGGCAACAATACCAGAACACCAACAGCAAGCATTTTTAACTTCATAATCAATCCCTTTCAGTCATATAAAGAATCGCTACGTTACGTTCTGAAAGGGTTTTTTATGTGAGAAAACTCACATCCACCGGTGATAGTCGCGGGTCAAAATCAACGACCATTAAAAATCGTTGGTAATACGATGACATCTCCGTTCACTATCAATTGCTGTAAATCCTTTGGCTGCCAAAATCTGGGACTGGCGAGCTCAGCAGATTACAGCTGGCCAGAGTATCGGCTGGGTTATGCCGCACTGCATTGCCGGGCATGCGGCAGCTATCCCCCGCTGTTTAATGAGGAACAGTTTGGTAGGTGGTTGTCAGCATATTTAACGGATTTTGCCGCCCAAAGCGGTCATTTTTGCCCACGTTGTTATCAGCGGGAAACCATCCTCTATGGGCATAACCCTCAGGGCAGCCAACGCGTTCAGTGCCGGAGCTGCAAAAAGGTCTGGACACCAAAGCGGCAACCGCTCGTCGCCATCCAACCGCCCGAACAAATCGCAACAGTCTCTCTGATCGTACCTTTTCAGGGTGCCAGTGCAGATCAGCAACTCTATGTGTTGCTCAGTTTTGACGCTATTCGCGGTAATATTCTGCATATTTCCAGCAATTTCACACCTCATCCTGCCGGGGCTTCATTGCGTTACCGCTGGCGCGGCAGCACTGAGCCAGTGGTGAGTCATGATGATATTGTGGAACGAGTCAGTCAGCGAGAAACGCAGTTTTTACGCCGCAGCCAATTTGACGAAATTCAGTACGGCAGCGCGATGCTCAAACGTAACGCCAGCGGCGCAATTTTACGCCCGGTCATTACCGCGCATGGGCATTTCCGCGTCCTGAGCCATCTCTGGCCTGCGGTAAAAACGCACATTATTGCCCACGAATGCTTTCTGCGCGGCGCAGTGATTACCGCATGGGCGGAACAATTTCGCGAACATCACGCCTCGCTTTGGTTTGTGGATGAAGAAATCAGCGACGATCAACACACCAGGCCCTGGCAGTTACTGGGCAAAAGTTATCAGGGATGGTGGCAAAACCAGTGGCAAATTTGGCAACAAGGCGACACGCGTAAAATGGTGTGTTTGTTAACAGAGGGTCAGGTTGAAAAAGGAGCGTCAATAACCCTGGCGGCAAGTCATCATTTTCTCAACTGGTTGCAGCAACAGACGGAATTTCAGCAAAGCCCACGTTACTCTGCCCATTCTGTGTTTCAGACGATAAGGACGCTGACAGAGAAATACAACATCCTGGATTTGCCCGGTGGCGCTGCCGCTTACCGGGCCTACGGTTTGTGTCATCGCCAGGCCGGATAAGCGTAAGCGCCATCCGGCAACGCAAACTACAGCAACTGCGCCAAACGGTTGATGTCGGACTGGATAGCACCGGCGGTCACATCACGACCTGCGCCCGGCCCGCGGATCACCAGCGGGTTATCACGATACCAGCGGCTTTCAATGGCGAACACGTTATCGCACGGCAACAGCGCTGCCAGCGGGTGTTCAGCGCGGACCGCTTCAACACCCACACGCGCTTTACCATTGGCGTCAAAACGCGCCACGTAGCGCAACACCAGCCCCATTTCACGTGCAGCTTCCAGACGTTGCACCATCTGTTCGTTCAACTCATCGCCATTTTCAAAGAAATGGTCAATGGAGCCTTCTTCGCAGTGCGCAGGCACCAGTGACTCAACGCGAACCTGGTCCGGCTCAATATCGTAACCTGCTTCACGCGCCAGGATCACCAGCTTACGCATCACATCTTTGCCAGAAAGATCGACGCGCGGGTCCGGTTCAGTTAGTCCTTGCTGCCAGGCCTGATCCACCAGATCGGTGAACGGGACCGTGCCATCAAATTGCAGAAACAGCCAGGATAACGTGCCGGAGAAGATCCCGCTGATCGACAGAATCGTATCGCCACTATCAAT
Organism: Citrobacter sp. wls716; assembly: GCF_005280975.1. Classification (NCBI taxonomy): domain Bacteria; kingdom Pseudomonadati; phylum Pseudomonadota; class Gammaproteobacteria; order Enterobacterales; family Enterobacteriaceae; genus Citrobacter; species Citrobacter sp. wls716. The sequence goes on along the minus strand of NZ_SZWX01000036.1, from coordinate 88,880 downwards.
CAGATCGCGCACAGTATGGTTGATCGGCAAACCTGCGCCCACGGTGGCGTTATACAGCCAGTGGCGACCGGTTTTTTCGAAAGCATCATGAATTTGGCGATACTTATCACTGGTACTCGCCCCCGCCAGTTTATTGGCGCTAATGACATGGAAACCATGGCTGGCGAAGTCCAGATATTGATCGGCCAATTGTTCACTGGCCGTCACATCCAGCACCACTAAATCATCATACGGGTGGGCGCGCATCCACAGGAATAGCGCCTCTTCATCCTGCTCTACCGCTTCGTCGTCGAAGAAGGCCAGGGCACGGCTGGCATCCAGCCCTTCATAGTTCAGCAGGCTGCGGCGGCTATCCACCACGCCTGCCAGCACGAATTCAAACCCGGTACGCGCGGAAAGCGTTGTTTGTTCGCGAGCAAACAGTTCCAGCCAGCGTGAACCAATATTCCCCTTGCCGAACAGCACCAGACCAATACGTTTTTCTGCGCGGAAAATAGACTGATGCAAACCCTGAATCAGGCTTTCGGTCGGGCCGGTACGCAGTACCGCAACCAGACTGATCCCCTCTTCCGACTGCCAGGTAAACTCGACTGGCTGGCCTTTTAACTGTTGCCAGAAACGGTGGCAATGCAGCGGATTGCGCGTTACGCCTGCCCCAACCATCGCCACCAGCGCCAGCCCCTGGCGCAGACGCAGCTCGCCCGGCAAACCGGCTTCATCAAGAATTTTCAGTGCGCCGTCAGCGACTTCGGAGGTATAGCAAAATTGCAGCAACTGACGGTCAGGATGCACGCCCACCGCCAGTGGACGCACCTGGGTGCGTTTTAAAATCTGGTCGACTTCTTTGTAGGCCAGCTTAAAGTCCTGGCCGGTGGGAACCTGAAACTCAATCAGACAGACGTCGTCATGGCTGGTCACGATGCGCGCCCCGGTACCAGAAGCCAGTACTCGCTCAATCCGCGTTGATCCCTGATCCGGCGTGTAGCTACAGCGCAACTGGAGGTCGATATCGCTACCCGAAACCGGCTGTAAGGTGCGGGCATGCAGAACCGGAGCCGCCAGACGCGCCAGCTCGCTGGCTTCATCAAGACGCAGCAGCGGCAGCAAACAGGCGTCTTTTACTTTACGCGGATCCGCGCTGTAAACCCCGGCGACATCGCTCCAGATGGTGACACGAGAAACGCCCGCCAGCGCACCAACCTGCGTCGCCGAGTAGTCAGAGCCGTTACGCCCCAGCAGGACCGTTTCACCCGCATTGCTACGGCTGATAAAACCAGTCACCACCAGGCGCTTACCCGGATGCTGCGCCAGCAGTTGCTGCAGTAATGGGTAAGAAAGACCTTCATCCACCTGCGGCTGAGCGCCGCGTTCAGCACGTAAAAACTCACGCGCATCCAGCCAGGCCGATTCCAGCCCCTGTTGATTAAGGACAGCGGACATCAAACGCGCGGACCACACCTCGCCATGCCCGACGACTTCAGCATAAACGGCATCGTTTACACCGCTGTCGAGTAACCCGGCCAGGCGTTCCAGATCGTGAATAAACGCGCCGATCAACCCATCCGCCACCTCAGGAGGTAACAAACCGCTGATAAGCTCGCTTTGATAGCGACGTAACGCCTGTTGAACCTGATGCGCAGAAAGACGATCGGTCTGGCTTAACTTCAGCCAGCTAATCAACTGGTTAGTGGTACTGCCCGCAGCGGAAACAACCATCATATCGTCAGGCTGCGAGTACTCCGCCATAATACCTGCGACACGCAAATAACATTTCACGTCTGCCAGACTACTACCACCAAATTTGTGCAGTTGACGACCCTTCGCCCCTGCCTGCGCAATCACACTCATGTTTACCCCTTGTTTGCAGCCCGGAAGCCATTTTCCAGGTCGGCAATTAAATCTTCGCCATCTTCAATACCGGTGGAGATACGCAACAACGTTTCCGAAATTCCGGCAGCAGCACGCGCTTCTGGCGCCATACCCGCATGTGTCATGGTCGCGGCGTGGGAGATCAGACTTTCAACGCCCCCTAACGATTCCGCCAGCGTAAACAATGACAACCCGCCGAGGAAGCGACGCAATGTTTGCTCGTCGCCATCCAGTTCAAAACTCAACATCGCGCCAAACCCTTTTTGCTGACGCGCGGCAATCTCATGCCCCTGATTATCCGGCAGTGACGGATGATACAGTTTCTTCACCAGCGGCTGGGTTTGCAGGTAGTCCACAATAGCCTGAGCATTACGTTGCGCCACCTCCATACGCGGTGACAGAGTACGCAGGCCGCGCAACAGCAGATAACTATCAAATGCGCCGCCGGTCACGCCAATATTATTCGCCCACCATGCCAGTTCAGTGACCGTTTCCGGATCTTTGGCTATAACAACACCAGCCACCACGTCTGAGTGACCGTTTAAATATTTCGTGCATGAATGCAACACCAGATCGGCGCCCAATGCCAGTGGATTTTGCAGTGCAGGACTTAAAAAAGTGTTGTCGACAACGCTCACCGCACCAGCCTCACGTGCCAGTTGGCAGATTTTTGCAATATCTACCACGCGCAGCAGCGGGTTGCTTGGACTTTCGACCAGCACCAGCTTCGGTTTTTCTGCCAGCGCCGCTTTCAGCGCCTGATCATCACCCTGATCGACAAACAGCACACGATAACAGCCACGTTTTGCCAGACTGTCAAACAGGCGGTAACTACCACCGTAACAGTCGTGCGGTGCGACCAGCAGATCGCCAGGCTTCAGAAACACCGTGGTGACCAGATGAATCGCCGACATGCCGGTATTGGTCAGCACTGCACCAGCGCCCCCCTCCAACTCCGCCAGCGCACGCTGAACCACATCACGCGTCGGGTTGCCACGGCGTGAATAGTCATGAGCACGAGGCTCATTAAAACCGGTGAAATTATAGGTACTGGAGAGGTGAATCGGCGGGACAACGCAACCGTACTGCTCGTCGTCATTTAATCCGCTACGCACTGCAATGGTGGCCTGTTTACGCGTCATATTGAGGAGATCCTGGCTGAGTCGGTGAAAAGTCAGACACCAGAGTAATCATTGTTACAATAGCCGTCAATACATCTGGACATCTAAACTTCTTTGCGTATAGATTGAGCAAACAGGAAATAGCCGTTAAAATTATATGCATTAGCGTACATTTGCGTCGGCTAACTTCGTGTCAGGGCCGCGCCACTACGATAAACTACGCGCAATTATGGTCCGGGCTCAGGTTCTGGCCTCAATATTAATGACAAAGAGGATTAGGTATCTCATGGCTGAATGGAGCGGCGAATATATCAGCCCATACGCTGAGCACGGTAAGAAGAGTGAGCAAGTCAAAAAAATTACGGTTTCCATTCCTCTGAAGGTGTTAAAAATCCTTACCGATGAACGCACGCGTCGTCAGGTCAATAACCTGCGCCACGCCACCAACAGCGAACTGCTGTGTGAAGCGTTTCTGCACGCCTTTACCGGACAACCGTTGCCAAACGACGAGGATCTGCGCAAAGAACGCAGTGATGAGATCCCGGAAGAGGCGAAGATCATCATGCGTGAACTGGGGATCGACCCGGAGACGTGGGAGTACTGATCAGCTGACGGTTAGAAAAAAAGAGAAAAGGCGGGATAACCCCGCCGTTTCTCACAACGTTATTTTCTAATACCATTGATTTTATTCAATGTTTCTTCCATTTTGAGCGTTTCTCTGCGGTTCAATGGATAGCAATAAATCAGAATAACCGCCGCCAAAAACAGGCACAAAGCCGGCAAGAGATTTGCCATCGTATAAATATTTTCCTGCACAATGCTGGTTTGCACTGCACCGCCCGTTGACGAAGATTGATAACCAATGATGGCCAGCATAAAGCCACCAATCGCCCCTGCACACGCCTGACCCACCTTGCGGGCAAAGAAGTTCACACCGTAAACCGTACCATCCTCACGATCGCCGGTGACATACTGATGATAATCACAAACATCAGTCATAAACGCCCAAATCATCAGGTTGAATAGCCCTGCCCCCAGCGTCGCCAGGAACAGGAAAACCAAATAGACTTTCGCGTCCGTAATATGGATGAAGTACATAATCAGATACATCGCCACCGCAAAGAGCAATGCGCCGACGCTGGCCTCTTTTTTGCCAAACCGCTTCGTCAGCCAGGATGCCGAGGGTGCCAGCAAAACCAGAGAGCCGAAGGTAAATAGCAACGCCACGGACATGGCCTCTTTGTTGTGGAAGTAGTCATTAAACAGGTAAGTCATGTTGGTACCTGACAACCCCTGGTTAATCACAATCAGCAGATCCACCACAACTAAAACGATCAGTGCTTTATTGCGTAACAATCCCTTCAGCAGCACCGATACGGGCATACTCTCTTTTCGCTCCACGCGCACACGTTCTGTTGTTAACTGACAGGTCAACGTTAAAAAGATAAAGCCCAGTACGGCACAACCAATAGCAATCCAGAAAAAATGTTGCCCGGAAATCACCTGACTTCCGTCCACCAGGGTGGTGTACATCAGAATCGGGATAAAAAAGCCGGTTGCTCCACCGCCGATGGCGGAACCCACGTTGCGCCAGGTTGACAGTGACACCCGATCTTCCGGGTTCGAGCTAATCGCCGCAGACATGGCGCCATATGGAATGCTGACTGTCGATAACAGTGAACCGTAAACAAAATAGGAACAGCAGATATAGATAATTTTCGCCGTATAAGAAAAATCATTCACAAACGGCAGGAACAGGACCACCGCAATGATGCAGAACGGGTACTTCATACGGCGCACCCACGGATTAAATCGTCCATGTACCGTCAATTTAGAGGTATCGCATAAGCGCCCTACACCAACATCGACAAACGCATCAAAGAGCTTAGTCACAAAATAGAGCGAGCCGACAATAACTCCTGAAATGCCGAGGACGTTAGTGTAATAAATCATTAAAAAACTATTTACTAACCCAAGAATAAAACAGGTTCCCAGGTCACCACACAAATAACCAATTTTATCCCTGAATCCGAAAGGTCTGACGACAATATCTTGATTGCTTCCACTCACTGTTCCATCATTAGACATGATGTCAACTCCTTAGACATATTATTCACGCAAACTATGCGTATATCCTGGTGTTCAACGTAATAAACCAATACGCAGAGTATTAACAATCAGAAGTTATAACCGAGGCCGACACGATAGCGGGTCTGGCGATCGTCAGTCGTGGTGGTGTCATAACCCGAAGAAACATTACCAATTTCAATAAATGGAACCCAGGAATCTATTTTATAAGCGACACGGAAGTTATATTCATAATCATCTTTCCGGTTGTTATATAAATCTTCGCTATCGGCAATTTTATAAATACCGTTTAGCTCAAACATCCAGTTATTGACGTTATAACCAAGCCAGGCTTCCGGACGATAGATCATGCGGTCATCTTTGCCGTCAGTGTTTCTGCGCATGTACTCCTGACGATAGCGGAACGCGGTCCACCAGCTGTCGTTGATGTTGTACTGCACGCGGATATAAGGTTTATAAATCGTGATGTTATCGCCCGTTTCGATCGCAATACCTGGCTGCCAGATGAGATCCCGCCAGGTAAACTGGTAACTTGCCGTATACTCGTTACCGTTACTTTCCATATTATTCCACGCATCGTTCGATTGCGTATCTTCAGAACGTGAAATGGCCTCTACCGCTACACCAAAACCTGTAGCAAAACGATGAGACATATAAACACGATCGTAATTTCGCCCGTCATCATAATATTCATGGCGGTAATCAACATAACCCGCCTGCGCGGCCGCAGATAATAATGGAATAAGTAACAAGGTAGATTTAAATTTCATGACAATCCCTTTTCACACTAAATAAAGAAAATTCACCATCACATTCCGGGCTATAAACAGGAAAGCAATAGAGTCGTAAGAATAATTTTATATTTCCGCGAAAGTGTATTTTAGAAAGAGGGGATAAACCTTTGAGATTTTGCCAGGAATTGGCATGAGTGGCAAAGAACAGAAGATAAAAATGACGAAGATCACTAGTGCGAATATTTTATCTTAAAAAATAAAAACACTGTTTCATTTATTAAAAGTGAAACATCATTCAATACATCAATGTAAGTTTTATTATCAAGTACAGATACAAAAAAAGCGCCATAAGGCGCTTTTTTCTGACAGCAGGAACTTATTTGCTGCCCGGGATGCTGAAACGCTTGTTGAAGCGATCAACACGGCCACCGGTAGCAACATCACGCTGCTTGCCAGTATAGAACGGGTGGCACTTGCTGCACACGTCGAGGTTCAGATCGTGACCGACAGTAGAGCGGATTTTAATGACGTTACCGCAAGAGCAGTTTGCAGTAATTTCTTCGTATTTCGGGTGAATATCTTTTTTCATGGGAAAACCTCGGTTTAAGGCCGCGTCGCTCTTCCAGCCCTAACGCCAGACACCACGCGATGTTAATAGTATAGGTCAGTGATACAAATTTGCATCAAAGGCGGCGAATCATACAGAAATTAACCTGCTCATGCAAACTGATCCGCATTCTACCCTCCACTAATGTGTATACTAACCCGCCAGATTTCAAGTCAGGATGATTCAATGCCCGTTGCGCACGTTGCCTTACCCGTTCCGCTACCTCGCACCTTTGACTACCTCCTGCCGGAAGGCATGAGCGCCAAAGCCGGGTGCCGTGTACGCGTGCCCTTTGGCAAGCAGCAGGAGCGCGTGGGCATCGTCCTGTCCGTCAGCGAGCACAGTGAACTACCGCGGAGCGAATTGAAAGCCGTTCTCGAAGTGCTGGACAGCGAACCGGTCTACTCGACCTCTGTCTGGCGTCTGCTGTTGTGGGCGGCGGATTATTATCATCATCCTATCGGTGACGTACTGTTTCACGCTCTGCCAATTTTACTGCGCCAGGGACGTCCGGCGACTAACGCGCCCATGTGGTACTGGTTTGCCACTGAAGAAGGCCAGGTTATTGATCTGAACAGCCTGAAGCGCTCTCCCAAACAGCAGCAGGCGCTGGCTGCGCTACGCCAGGGAAAAATATGGCGCGACCAGGTCGCTGAACTGGAATTTAATGACGCCGCATTACAGGCGTTGCGGAAAAAAGGTCTGTGCTCCCTGGCGAGTGAAACGCCAGGCTTTAGCGACTGGCGTACGCACTACGCCGTTTCCGGTGAGCGTCTGCGGCTGAATACCGAGCAAGCCACCGCTGTTGGCGCGATTCATAGCGCGTCGGACAGCTTTAGCGCCTGGCTATTAGCGGGCGTGACAGGGTCGGGCAAAACAGAGGTCTATCTAAGCGTACTGGAAAATGTCCTTGCCCAGGGCAAACAGGCGCTGGTAATGGTGCCGGAGATTGGCCTGACGCCGCAAACTATTGCCCGTTTTCGTGAACGCTTTAATGCGCCGGTCGAAGTCCTGCACTCCGGATTGAACGACAGCGAACGTCTTTCAGCCTGGCTGAAAGCAAAGAATGGCGAAGCGGCGATTGTTATCGGCACGCGCTCCTCGCTGTTTACGCCGTTTAAAAACCTCGGCGTGATCGTCATCGACGAAGAGCACGACAGCTCTTATAAACAGCAGGAAGGCTGGCGCTATCATGCGCGCGACCTCGCGGTTTATCGCGCCCACAGTGAGCAGATCCCGATTATTCTCGGCTCAGCCACCCCGGCGCTGGAAACGCTGTACAACGTGCGGCAGAACAAATACCGCATGTTGCGCCTGACGCGACGCGCCGGAAACGCACGCCCAGCCACTCAGCACGTGCTGGATCTCAAAGGTCAGCAGGTGCAGGCCGGACTCGCCCCTGCGCTTATCACCCGCATGCGTCAGCATCTGCAAGCAGATAACCAGGTAATTCTGTTTTTGAACCGCCGGGGTTTTGCCCCTGCGCTGCTGTGCCACGACTGCGGCTGGATTGCCGAATGTCCGCGCTGCGATCACTACTATACCCTGCATCAGGCACAGCACCATTTACGCTGCCACCACTGCGACAGCCAGCGCCCAATACCGCGTCAGTGTCCTTCCTGCGGCTCGACGCATATGGTTCCGGTTGGACTTGGCACCGAACAGCTTGAGCAGGCTCTGGCACCGTTTTTCCCCGGTGTGCCGATTTCACGCATCGATCGCGACACAACCAGCCGTAAAGGCTCGCTGGAGCAGCATCTGGCGGAAGTGCATCGCGGCGGCGCTCGCATTCTTATCGGCACACAAATGCTGGCCAAAGGCCACCACTTTCCGGATGTCACGCTGGTTGCACTGCTGGATGTTGACGGGGCGCTATTCTCTGCCGATTTCCGTTCGGCTGAACGTTTCGCCCAACTTTATACCCAGGTTTCCGGACGAGCTGGGCGCGCCGGGAAGCAGGGCGAAGTGGTGCTGCAAACGCACCATCCTGAACATCCGTTGCTACAAACCTTGCTGTATAAAGGTTATGACGCATTTGCCGAACAGGCGCTGGCCGAGCGACAAACACTCCAGCTTCCACCGTGGACCAGCCATGTGATCGTGCGGGCAGAAGATCATAATAACCAGCATGCGCCAATGTTCTTACAGCAGTTACGAAATCTGATTCAGGCCAGTCCGCTGTCTGATGACAAGCTGTGGGTGCTCGGCCCGGTTCCCGCCCTGGCGCCCAAACGCGGCGGTCGCTATCGCTGGCAAATTTTGTTGCAGCACCCGTCGAGAATTCGCCTGCAACATATCGTCAGCGGCACGCTGGCGCTGATCAATACGTTACCCGATGCACGTAAGGTTAAATGGGTGCTGGATGTCGATCCCATCGAGGGATAATGCCTCATGATGCGAGGCGGATCGTAAAATTAAACATCCATCACACTTTTTATGAAAATTCTGTAACCGCTTCCATTAACTATCTGATAAAAATGTTTCAGATGAAGGTTACCCAGGGACGAGTCTGTGCCAGCAGCCCTCTGGCGAGGAGAAAGAGTGAAACCGAATAAGCAGGTTGCCGCCGCTACGATGAAAGATGTTGCTCTGAAGGCGAAAGTCTCAACGGCAACCGTATCCCGCGCATTAATGAACCCGGACAAAGTCTCACAGTCAACCCGTAACAAGGTTGAGCAGGCCGCGCTGGAAGTGGGATATTTACCCCAATCAATGGGACGCAATGTTAAGCGTAATGAGTCACGTACCATTCTGGTGATTGTGCCGGATATCTGCGATCCCTTTTTTAGCGAAGTGATTCGCGGCATAGAAGTGACCGCCGCAGAACAGGGATATCTGGTGCTGATCGGCGATTGCGCGCACCAGAACCAGCAGGAAAAGACCTTCCTCAATCTCATAATCACCAAGCAGATCGATGGCATGGTGCTGCTCAGCTCGCGCCTGCCGTTTGATGCCAGCGTGGAAGAGCAACGCAACTTGCCGCCGATGGTCATGTCCAACGAGTTCGCGCCAGAGCTGGAACTGCCCACCGTGCACATTGATAACCTCACTGCCGCCTTTAACGCGATGAATTATCTGCTGGAACTGGGGCATAAGCGCATTGGTTGTATTGCCGGGCCAGAGGATATGCCGCTGTGCCACTACCGCCTGCAAGGCTATGTTCAGGCACTACGCCGCAGTGGAATTACCGTCGATCCACACTTCATCGCGCGCGGTGATTTCACCTATGAAGCGGGCGCCAACGCGTTAAAACAGCTGCTTGAGCTACCGCAACCTCCGACCGCGGTCTTTTGTCACAGCGATGTGATGGCGCTTGGCGCACTCTCTTACGCCAAACGTCAGGGCTTAAAAGTACCGGATGATTTATCTATCATTGGCTTCGATAATATTTCACTGACGGAATTTTGTGATCCACCCCTGACAACCGTCGCACAACCGCGTTTCGATATCGGACGTGAAGCTATGCTGTTACTGCTCGATCAATTACAAGGGCAGAGCGTCAGCAGTGGCTCACGTTTACTGGACTGCGAGCTAATTATTCGGGGTACTACCCGGGCACTGACGTAAAGTAAAGTGCTTTCGGACTCCCCTGTCTGGTCAAAGGCCCGTCGCTTAAGTAACATGGCGGGCTGACGAACGAATAAATACAGCGAAACGATAGTGGCACAACGAGATTATGTACGTCGCGGCCAACCGGCACCTTCGCGGCGCAAAAAGAGCACATCACGGAAAAAGCAACGCAGTACGCCAGCGGTATCCCCCGCGATGGTCGCTATTGCTGCAGCCGTACTCGTGACCTTTATCGGTGGTCTGTACTTCATTACGCATCACAAGAAAGAAGAGTCCGAGACGCTGCAAAGCCAGAAAGTCACCGGTAATGGCATCCCGCCTAAACCGGAAGAACGCTGGCGCTATATCAAAGAGCTGGAAAGCCGTCAGCCTGGCGTGCGTGCACCTACCGAACCCTCTGCGGGTGGCGAAGTGCTTAACGCCGATCAGTTGACCAATGAGCAGCGCCAGTTGCTGGCGCAAATGCAGGCTGATATGCGTCAACAGCCGACACAGCTCAACGAAGTACCGTGGAACGAACAAACGCCTGAACAGCGCCAGCAAACGCTGCAGCGCCAACGCCAGGTGCAGCAACAGCAATGGGCCAACACGCAGCAGCAGGCTCAGCAGCCGCGCCCACGGGCGACGGAACAGCCTTACCAGCAGCCACAAACGCGTACGGCACAAGCCGCACCGGTACAACAGCCGAAAGCGCAGCCAAAACCAGTGGCCCAGCAGCCGTATCAGGATCTGTTGCAGACGCCTGCGCACACCACCGCCGCGCAGCCGAAAACGCAGCCGGCCGCGCCAATAACGAATGAAACGCAGCCGCCAAAACAGACGGCGGAGAAAAAAGACGAACGCCGCTGGATGGTGCAGTGCGGGTCATTTAAAGGCGCAGAGCAAGCAGAAACCGTGCGGGCGCAGCTGGCTTTTGAAGGCTTCAACTCCCGCATTACCACCAACAACGGCTGGAATCGCGTGGTGATTGGCCCGGTGAAAGGCAAGGAAAATGCCGACAATACCATCAGCCGCCTGAAAGTTGCCGGCCACACAAACTGCATTCGACTCGCCACTGGGGGTTGAAACCCCCAAAATCTCCCCCATCTATACTTGCATTACGCCCCGTACAACTGTGCGGGGCCTGTATTCTGCATTTGTAACCAAGGGGTCTGCTCGTGACAACAATAGTAAGCGTACGCCGTAACGGCCATGTGGTAATCGCCGGTGATGGTCAGGCCACACTGGGTAACACCGTAATGAAAGGCAACGTGAAAAAAGTCCGCCGTCTGTACAACGACAAAGTCATTGCGGGCTTTGCGGGCGGGACTGCGGATGCATTCACGCTGTTTGAACTGTTTGAACGCAAACTGGAAATGCACCAGGGTCACCTGGTTAAGGCCGCCGTTGAGCTGGCTAAAGACTGGCGTACCGACCGTATGCTGCGCAAACTCGAAGCGTTGCTGGCCGTTGCAGATGAAACAGCATCGCTCATCATCACCGGTAACGGTGACGTCATTCAGCCAGAAAACGATCTGATTGCCATCGGCTCCGGCGGTCCCTACGCCCAGGCTGCAGCACGCGCTCTGCTGGAAAACACCGAGCTTGGCGCACGCGAAATTGCTGAGAAAGCGTTGGATATTGCAGGGGATATCTGCATTTATACCAACCACTTCCATACCATCGAAGAATTGAACTCCAAAGCGTAAGGATCCCCCATGTCTGAAATGACCCCACGCGAAATTGTCAGCGAACTGAACAAACACATCATCGGCCAGGATAACGCTAAGCGTTCCGTGGCGATTGCCCTGCGTAACCGCTGGCGCCGCATGCAGCTCAACGAAGAACTGCGCCATGAAGTCACACCGAAAAACATTCTGATGATTGGCCCGACCGGCGTCGGTAAAACCGAAATCGCCCGTCGCCTGGCAAAACTGGCCAACGCGCCGTTCATCAAAGTTGAAGCAACGAAATTCACCGAAGTCGGCTATGTAGGTAAAGAAGTTGACTCGATTATCCGCGATCTGACCGATGCTGCCATCAAAATGGTCCGCGTTCAGGCAATCGAGAAAAACCGCTTCCGCGCTGAAGAGATGGCGGAAGAGCGCATTCTCGACGTGCTGATCCCACCGGCTAAAAATAACTGGGGACAGTCAGAGCAGCCGCAGGAACCTTCTGCAGCGCGTCAGGCATTCCGTAAAAAACTGCGTGAAGGCCAACTGGATGACAAAGAGATCGAAATCGATCTCGCGGCCGCACCGATGGGTGTTGAAATTATGGCGCCTCCGGGAATGGAAGAGATGACCAGCCAGCTGCAGTCCATGTTCCAGAACCTGGGCGGTCAGAAGCAAAAACCGCGTAAGCTGAAAATCAAAGACGCAATGAAGCTGCTGATTGAAGAAGAAGCGGCCAAACTGGTCAATCCGGAAGAGCTGAAACAGGAAGCTATCGACGCCGTTGAACAGCACGGGATCGTGTTTATCGACGAAATCGACAAAATCTGTAAGCGCGGTGAATCCTCCGGCCCGGACGTGTCCCGCGAAGGCGTACAGCGCGACCTGCTGCCGCTGGTTGAAGGCTGCACGGTCTCCACCAAGCACGGCATGGTGAAAACCGATCACATCCTGTTTATCGCCTCTGGCGCATTCCAGGTAGCAAAACCGTCCGACCTGATCCCGGAACTGCAGGGTCGTCTGCCGATTCGTGTCGAGCTGCAGGCGCTGACCACCAGCGATTTTGAGCGTATCCTTACCGAACCGAATGCCTCCATCACCGTCCAGTACAAAGCGCTGATGGCGACAGAAGGTGTGGACATTAACTTCACCGAGTCGGGCATTAAACGCATTGCCGAAGCGGCCTGGCAGGTCAACGAAACCACCGAAAACATCGGTGCGCGTCGCCTGCATACCGTGCTTGAGCGTCTGATGGAAGATATTTCCTATGATGCGAGCGATTTGAACGGCCAAAGCATCACAATTGATGCCGAATATGTGAGCAAACATCTGGATGCGCTGGTCGCAGATGAAGATCTGAGCCGTTTTATCCTATAATCGCGTTCAATGCATTTTCATCACTGTTGATGGGGCTGATAAAGCCCCATTTTTATTGGCGCTAAATATGACTGAACAACAACAAATTAGCCGCTCACAAGCCTGGCTGGAAAGTTTACGACCTAAGACCTTACCGCTCGCCTTCGCGGCGATCATCGTCGGTACGGCATTAGCATGGTGGCAAGGGTTCTTTGATCCGCTGGTCGCTCTGCTGGCATTGATTACTGCAGGACTGCTGCAAATCCTGTCCAATCTCGCGAACGACTATGGCGATGCCGTCAAAGGCAGCGACAAGCCCGACCGCATCGGACCGCTGCGTGGCATGCAAAAAGGCGTTATTACCCAGCAGGAGATGAAGCGTGCGCTGATTGTCACCGTGGTCTTAATCTGCCTGTCCGGTCTGGCGCTGGTGGCGGTGGCCTGTCACACACTAGCGGATTTTGTCGGCTTCCTGATTCTCGGCGGCCTGTCGATTATCGCCGCGATCACTTACACCGTAGGCAATCGCCCTTACGGCTACATCGGCCTCGGTGATATTTCCGTGCTGGTGTTCTTCGGCTGGCTGAGCGTGATGGGAAGCTGGTATCTGCAGGCGCATACGTTGATTCCGGCGCTCATTCTGCCTGCTACCGCCTGCGGCCTGCTGGCAACTGCCGTGCTCAACGTCAACAACCTGCGCGATATCAACAGCGACAGAGAGAACGGCAAGAACACGCTGGTCGTGCGTTTAGGCGCTGTCAATGCCCGCCGCTACCACGCCTGTCTGCTGATGGGCACGCTGGTCTGCCTGGCGTTGTTTAACCTGTTTTCACTGCAAAGCCTGTGGGGATGGCTGTTTATCCTCGCCGCTCCGCTGCTGATTAAACAGGCGCGATACGTGATGCGTGAGATGGATCCTGCGGCAATGCGCCCGATGCTGGAACGCACCGTAAAAGCGGCATTGTTAACTAACCTGCTGTTTGTCGTTGGAATTTTCTTAAGTCAGTGGTCTCTTTAACTGACAAATATCAATTAACAATTGATGATTTTGCCAACAGTACACATAGCGCGATATACTAAAAATTCTCGCAGCAACTGAACGTTGAGCCTATGAAATACGATACATCCGAGCTTTGTGACATCTATCAGGAAGATGTCAACGTCGTGGAACCACTGTTCTCTAACTTTGGAGGACGGTCGTCGTTTGGCGGGCAAATCATCACGGTAAAATGTTTCGAGGACAACGGGTTGCTGTACGATCTGCTCGAACAAAACGGCCGTGGTCGCATTCTGCTGGTCGATGGCGGCGGTTCTGTCCGTCGTGCGCTGGTCGATGCCGAACTGGCTCGACTGGCCGTACAGAATGAATGGGAAGGTCTGGTCATCTACGGCTCAGTCCGTCAGGTAGACGATCTGGAAGAACTGGATATCGGCATTCAGGCGATTGCCGCAATTCCGGTCGGTGCCGCAGGGGAAGGTATTGGGGAAAGCGATGTACGCGTCAACTTTGGCGGCGTAACGTTCTTCTCTGGCGACCACCTGTACGCCGACAACACCGGGATAATCCTCTCCGAAGACCCGCTCGATATCGAGTAAGTAAAAAAGGCCATCAGCAAATTTGATGGCCTTTTTTTCATTCATTTGATTCGTAATGAATGACTTTAATATCATACTTTTCATTTTTTTCTTCGGCAACGACGCTCATCATCTCACGACTGGCAGGATAAGTTTCGATATAAGCATTTAATTTATCCTCAGCTATCTGAACGTCACTCTTTTGTATTCCGGTAAAAATTATTTCACTGAGTTGAAGATGGCTACCTTCATCTGAATAGCTTACAAAAAACCAGTCGCTGGATACCCTTGGAACCTGTTTAAGAGGTTTCGGTGTTAGCAGATGATAGAATAATAAATTCTGCTGTGTATAGATTTTTTCTGTAAAGATGCTCAACATGAAACAGCAATAAAGTAGCGAAATTAAAATCATAAATACAATAATAAAACCTGATTTCCTGAACTTCATATGCGGAGTTCCCGAACATAATTTGGATTCGCAACAGGTTTTATTATATCCATAAATAAAGGTAATTCCCCTGAGTAGGGTTCATGTTTCTTATCCTTATCTATTGGGTCAGGAAATAGTAAAGGAATAACGCTTTTGTTTTTAAACTTACCAACAGGGCCATAGAAGTCCCAGATACGATAAGCCTTTTCTTTCGAACAGATCTGAAGACGAGAGGTGTAATCTGCATAATTTACAGCTTGGTAAAAACCAAATAAGTTCGATACCAAATATTCAGCACTATAGCCACTATCCGTTAAATATACGTAAGGCCAAAAATCCTGCAAGGATTCGAAGCGATGTGACGTACCTAAGAATATCGATAAAGCAATACCTTGTAAGGTTCGTTCCGGTAATCCTCGTCGCACCATAAATCTACGATATATACCAGTATTAATATTTAGGCCATGAATGTTTTTGGACATACTTTGATGATAATTTACTTCATAAAATTCGCTATCACCACCACGAGCTCTTATCATTTCAAACCATAATCTTTCCGCCCCTGCTGGATTAGCATGGCCTAAATCAATCCATCCTAGATTCTCTGTATAGATAAGGCCATATTTAATATCACTGGTGATAAATCGATCCGAATTATCAATAATATCGTTTCTTTTTGTCATATCGTATTCTTTGAAATTTAAAAGTTACGATATCCTAATCTCTACATAGTAAAAAGGCATCCATTATGGATGCCTTTTTAAAGAAATCAGAATTAGACTTCTTCCATACGACCTAAAAGGGCATGCAGACGATCCTGCCAGCCGTTCTGCTGTTCTTTCAGGTTGTTGTTCTCACGCTCCAGCTCTTCACGCTGCTGCTGTGCAGACTGAACTTCCTGCGACAGTGAGTTGTTCTTTTCTTTCAGCTCTTCGATTTCCATCTGCAACAGCGTGATGGTATCAATCGCCTGCTGTACTTTTGCTTCCAGTTTCTCAAACACTTCTAATGACATCGTCATACCTCTCCTGAATTGCAAGGCGTTGATGGATAAAAATCCTCGTCCCGATAACCGGCGACGCCTTAATAAAAACGAGCGCACACTACTTAACACCGATTGTATGAAGCCGCGCCATCCCTGTCCAGCGGCATCCCGCGCAGATTGCGGTTTGCAACACTTTTAATCTTTGTCCTGGAGACACAACTGTCATAACTCTTAAGTGTTAACAGGATGATCGGTGAAATGATTCAGCTCACACTATTTTTGTATAACAAATACCGCGCAATGGCGCGAAAACGCTCATTTTGTTGATGGAGTACACACATTTTAATTTCGATATTTCTCGTTTTTGAGCGTTAACGATAAATTAACAGTGTGCCTACCGGCTCCGGGGATGTCAGTGACCTTCTCGCATACAATAAACATTAAACTCTTCAGGATCCGATTATGAGTCAAACATCAACCTTGAAAGGCCAGTGCATTGCTGAATTCCTCGGTACCGGGTTGTTGATTTTCTTCGGTGTGGGTTGTGTCGCTGCACTCAAAGTGGCCGGGGCTACTTTTGGTCAGTGGGAAATCAGTATCATCTGGGGTCTGGGGGTAGCCATGGCTATCTATCTGACCGCAGGCGTTTCTGGCGCACACCTGAATCCAGCAGTCACAATCGCACTATGGCTGTTTGCGTGTTTTGACAAACGCAAAGTCGTTCCTTTTATTATTTCGCAAATTGCCGGCGCCTTTTGCGCAGCGGCACTGGTTTACGGGCTTTATTACAATCTTTTCATCGATTTCGAACAAACGAACCATATCGTGCGCGGTAGTGTAGAAAGCCTCAATCTGGCAGGTACTTTCTCCACCTATCCAAACCCACATATCAATTTTGTGCAGGCCTTCGCGGTTGAAATGGTCATTACCGCTATTCTAATGGGGCTGATTCTGGCACTGACCGATGATGGTAATGGTGTACCGCGTGGTCCACTGGCACCGCTGCTGATCGGCTTACTGATTGCCGTTATTGGTGCATCCATGGGCCCACTGACCGGTTTTGCGATGAACCCGGCACGTGACTTCGGACCGAAACTCTTCGCCTGGATGGCCGGATGGGGTGAGATTGCCTTCACGGGTGGTCGTGATATCCCTTACTTCCTGGTTCCGGTGTTTGGCCCAATTACCGGCGCGATTTTGGGCGCATGGGCATATCGCAAACTGATTGGTCGCCATTTACCGTGCGATGTCTGCGCGATTGAAGAAAAAGACGCGGCGGCTAACACTCAACAAAAAGCTTCGCTGTAATGTGACTACGGGACAAAAATTATGACTGAAAAAAAATATATCGTTGCGCTCGACCAGGGCACCACCAGCTCCCGCGCGGTCGTAATGGACCACGATGCGAATATCGTTGCCGTTTCACAGCGCGAATTCGAGCAAATCTACCCGAAAGCAGGTTGGGTAGAACACGACCCAATGGAAATTTGGGCAACCCAAAGCTCTACGCTGGTTGAAGTTCTGGCGAAAGCCGATATCAGTTCCGATGAAATTGCAGCGATCGGTATTACCAACCAGCGTGAGACCACCATCGTCTGGGAGCGTGAGACCGGTAAACCAATCTATAACGCCATTGTGTGGCAGTGTCGTCGTACCGCAGATATCTGCGAAAAGCTCAAGCGCGATGGCATGGAAGAATACATCCGTAACAACACCGGCCTGGTGATTGACCCGTACTTCTCCGGTACCAAGGTGAAGTGGATCCTCGACCACGTAGAAGGCTCGCGTGAGCGCGCTCGTCGCGGCGAACTGCTGTTCGGTACCGTTGACACCTGGCTTATCTGGAAAATGACTCAGGGACGCGTACACGTCACGGATTACACCAACGCCTCGCGTACCATGCTGTTCAACATCCACTCCCTGGACTGGGATGACACGATGCTGGATGCGCTGGACATTCCGCGTGCCATGCTGCCAGAAGTGCGTCGTTCTTCTGAAGTCTATGGCCAGACCAACATCGGTGGTAAAGGCGGCACACGTATTCCTATCTCAGGTATCGCGGGTGACCAGCAGGCTGCACTATTCGGTCAGTTGTGCGTGAAAGAAGGGATGGCGAAGAACACCTACGGTACTGGCTGCTTCATGCTGATGAATACTGGCGAGAAAGCCGTTAAGTCAGAAAATGGACTTCTGACCACTATCGCCTGCGGACCGACCGGGGAAGTGAACTACGCGCTGGAAGGTGCGGTATTTATGGCTGGCGCATCCATCCAGTGGCTGCGCGATGAAATGAAACTCATCAGCGATGCATTCGACTCTGAGTATTTCGCCACCAAAGTGAAAGACACCAACGGCGTATATGTTGTTCCGGCGTTCACCGGTTTGGGTGCACCGTACTGGGACCCGTATGCACGCGGCGCCATCTTCGGCCTGACCCGTGGCGTAAACTCCAACCACATCATCCGTGCAACGCTTGAGTCTATCGCTTATCAGACGCGTGACGTGCTGGAAGCGATGCAGGCTGACTCCGGTATTCGTTTACACGCCCTGCGCGTCGATGGCGGTGCGGTCGCCAACAACTTCCTGATGCAGTTCCAGTCTGACATTCTGGGTACCCGCGTAGAGCGTCCGGAAGTCCGCGAAGTCACCGCATTAGGCGCAGCATATCTGGCCGGTCTGGCTGTCGGCTTCTGGCAGAATCTGGATGAGCTGCAGGAAAAAGCGGTCATTGAGCGTGAGTTCCGCCCAGGCATCGAAACCACCGAACGTAACTTCCGTTACAGCGGCTGGAAAAAAGCGGTCAAACGCGCTCTGGCGTGGGAAGATCACGACGAGTAATACGTCATTGCCGGATGGCAACTTTGGCTTATCCGGCAATCTCTTCGTGCGGGGGCAACCCCGCACACACATCAATAATATCGTCCCCTCCCCTGTGCTACACTTCGCGCCATTCCTTTCAGCTACGAGTTTGCAATGAGACGAGAACTTGCCATTGAATTTTCACGCGTGACCGAAGCGGCCGCGCTGGCTGGCTATAAATGGCTGGGCCGCGGCGATAAAAATACCGCTGACGGCGCGGCGGTGAACGCCATGCGTATTATGCTCAACCAGGTCAACATCGACGGCACCATCGTGATTGGCGAGGGTGAGATTGATGAAGCGCCGATGCTGTTTATCGGTGAAAAAGTCGGGACCGGTCTTGGTGATGCGGTCGACATCGCCGTCGATCCTATCGAAGGCACACGCATGACAGCCATGGGTCAGGCCAACGCGCTGGCTGTACTGGCCGTTGGCGATAAAGGCTGCTTCCTGAATGCGCCAGATATGTACATGGAAAAGCTGATTGTCGGCCCTGGCGCAAAAGGGTCTATCGACCTGAACCTGTCGCTGGAAGCCAACTTGCGTAACATTGCTACCGCGCTCAACAAACCGCTCAGCGAACTGACCGTTACCATCCTGGCAAAACCACGCCATGACGAGGTTATTGCCGGGATGACAAAACTGGGCGTACGCGTCTTCGCCATTCCTGACGGCGACGTGGCGGCCTCGATTCTGACCTGCATGCCAGACAGCGAAGTTGACGTGCTGTACGGCATTGGTGGCGCGCCGGAAGGTGTCGTCTCTGCCGCCGTTATCCGCGCTCTGGATGGCGACATGCAAGGCCGCCTGCTGGCTCGCCATGACGTCAAAGGCGACAGCGAAGAGAACCGTCGTATCGGCGAACAGGAGCTGGCTCGCTGCGCCGCGATGGGTATTGAGGCAGGTAAAGCGCTGCGTCTGGATGAAATGGCCCGCAGCGACAACGTTATTTTCTCCGCGACCGGGATCACCAAAGGCGATCTGCTGGAAGGGATTAGCCGCAAAGGTAATATTGCCACCACCGAAACACTGCTGATCCGTGGGAAATCACGTACGATCCGTCGTATTCAGTCCATCCACTACCTCGATCGCAAAGATCCGGATGTACAGACGCATATCCTGTAATTGATTTGATCAATAGAGCCTTCCAGCCCATCTGGGCTGGAAATCTTTCGTGCAACGAACGAAGATAAGGCAATCACAGCAGACAGGAGAAAACCATGGCAGATTGGGTAACAGGCAAAGTCACGAAGGTACAGAACTGGACCGATGCCTTATTTAGTTTGACCGTGCGAGCTCCGGTTCTTCCCTTCACCGCAGGTCAGTTTACCAAGCTCGGCCTCGAAATCGACGGCGAGCGCGTCCAGCGTGCCTATTCCTACGTGAATGCGCCTGATAACCCCGATTTAGAGTTTTACCTGGTGACGGTTCCCGACGGCAAACTCAGCCCTCGGCTGGCGGCGCTAAAGCCAGGTGATGAAGTCCAGGTGGTGAGTGAGGCCGCTGGCTTCTTCGTACTGGATGAAGTCCCTGATTGCGAAACGCTGTGGATGCTGGCAACCGGTACCGCTATCGGCCCATATTTGTCGATTCTGCAGTTGGGCAAAGACTTGGATCGTTTTAAAAATCTGGTGCTGGTCCATGCCGCCCGCTATGCCGCCGATTTAAGCTATCTGCCGTTAATGCAGGGCCTGGAAAAACGCTACGAAGGTAAATTACGTATCCAGACGGTTGTGAGCCGTGAAACCGCCGCAGGTTCATTAACCGGGCGAGTTCCGGCGTTGATTGAGAGCGGCGCGCTGGAAGCTGCTGTTGGGCTACCCATGGATACAGCAACCAGTCATGTGATGCTCTGTGGTAACCCGCAAATGGTACGCGACACGCAGCAACTGCTGAAAGAGACCCGGCAAATGACCAAACACCTGCGCCGTCGACCGGGCCATATGACCGCAGAGCACTACTGGTAAGAACGTTTCAATGCCCGGTAAACACCCGGGCATTTTGCCGGATGGCGCGGCCTACGAGTCAGCTCTGTACTTTACGTCCTGCGTATCCTTACCATATTTATTTGCGTCCTGGGTGCCAATGAACGCCCCCAGATCGATAAGCATACCAACCAGAATCAACGTTGGAACAAAGCGGCCTACCGCCCATTGCCAGACGCCGGGTAATATCGCCCAATTTCCGGCCAGCAGCATCCACGCCAGAATCATCAACAGCGCCCACGCGCCGGAGCGACCCCGATCATGCAGACGTTTTACTGTGACTGCAGCCGTCGGCCACAGCAGACAAACCAGACAAAATGCCGCCGTCTGGATATCGAGCAATTGTTTACTCGCCAGCGAGAACAGAACCAGCATCCCGACTATCCACAAGCCTATCCAAATCCAGAAATCACGGCGACCAAGACGCCCTTTAAATGAGAATAACCACTGCTGTATGGTCATGTAAGTTCCTTTATTATTACCTTCCAGAACAGTTTACCCTTTTGACAAGCCCGACGGTTACCGTTTTAATCGTGAGCAGTGAGAATGAAAGGTACGATTGATGAAGCAAGGATTTACACTGTTTTTATTATTGTTTTCAGCCATGTCCGTGAATACAGCGGCGCTGGCGGAAGAGCCATCGACGGCAACCACGGCCCCCTATTTACTGGCGGGTGCGCCGACCTTTGACCTGTCGATTAGCCAGTTTCGCGAAAACTTTAATACGCAGAATCCGAAGCTTATTCTGAATGAGTTCCGTGCCATCGACAGCAACCGCGATCGGGCAAATCTCACCCGCGCGGCCAGTAAAATTAATGAAAACCTGTATGCGTCCTCCGCCCTTGAGCGCGGCACCTTAAAAATCAAAAGTATGCAGATAACCTGGCTGCCGATTCAGGGGCCAGAACAAAAGGCGGCCAAAGCGAAAGCGCTGGAATACATGACCGCCGTCATCCGCACCGTCGCGCCGCTGTTGACGAAAGAACAGAGTCAGAAAAAGTTGCAAAAACTGCTCGCTGCCGGCAAAGGTAAGCACTATTACGCCGAAACGGAAGGCGCAATCCGCTATGTTGTTGCAGATAACGGCGAAAAGGGGCTGACCTTCGCTGTTGAACCGATTAAGCTGGCACTATCAGAAAGTCTTGAGAAGGCGAATTGATGACAAAAAGCAAAGCCTTTCCGCAGATGAATCTCTATACTGTTTCACAGACCATGCTGCCCTGACGGGCGGCCATCTTCCTTAATTCGCTGACAAGCGTGGAGAAATGAAATGCGACATCCTTTAGTGATGGGTAACTGGAAACTGAACGGCAGCCGCCACATGGTAAACGAACTGGTTGCAAACCTGCGTAAAGAACTGGCTGGCGTTGCTGGCTGTGCAGTAGCAATCGCTCCGCCGGAAATGTATATCGACCTGGCGAAACACGCCGCTGCCGGTAGCCACATCATTCTGGGCGCGCAGAACGTTGACCTGAACCTGTCTGGCGCATTCACCGGTGAAACTTCTGCTGAAATGCTGAAAGATATCGGCGCGCAGTACATCATTATCGGTCACTCTGAGCGTCGTACTTACCACAAAGAGTCTGACGAGCTGATCGCGAAGAAATTCGCTGTGCTGAAAGAACAGGGTCTGACCCCGGTTCTGTGCATCGGTGAAACCGAAGCGGAAAACGAAGCGGGCAAAACTGAAGAAGTTTGTGCACGTCAGATCGACGCAGTGCTGAAAACTCAGGGCGCAGCAGCATTCGAAGGCGTGGTTATCGCTTACGAACCTGTATGGGCTATCGGTACCGGTAAATCTGCAACGCCTGCTCAGGCTCAGGCAGTCCACAAATTCATCCGTGACCACATTGCTAAAGCTGATGCGAAAATCGCTGAGCAAGTTATCATCCAGTACGGCGGTTCTGTAAACGCAGCAAACGCCGCAGAACTGTTCGCTCAGCCGGACATCGACGGTGCGCTGGTTGGCGGTGCTTCTCTGAAAGCAGACGCCTTCGCAGTCATCGTTAAAGCAGCAGAAGCCGCTAAACAGGCCTAAGTTGTTAAAAGGGGAGCATCGCTCCCCTTCTTATACCCGCTTTACCAGTATCCCAGCCAGTGCCACCAGAAGGCCCCCGTGACACCCCAGATGGTCAGGTTGACCACACTCATCACCAGCCCCGTTTTCCACCACTCCGCCAGCGTGACATAGCCCGAACCAAAGATAATAGGCGCAGTACCCGTGCCATAGTGCGTGAGTGACATCATCAAGGAGGAGGAGAAGCCCAGCATCAGACCGAGCAGCGCCGGTGGAGCACCGAGGCCTAATCCGGCAGCAAAGAAAGCCGCGAACATGGCCGTGATATGTGCAGTGGTACTGGCGAAAAAGTAGTGTGAATAGACATAAAGCAGGATCAGCAGCAGCGTGGCGATACTCCAGTGCACGCCGAGATGGTCAATTGCGCTACCAACACTCGTCGCCAGCCACCCCACCAGACCCAGTTTGCTCAGGAAATCCGCCATCATAACCAGTGCGGCAAACCAGACTATCGTATCCCATGCACCGCGGCATTTAAGGATATCGTCCCAACTCAATACCCCTGTCACTAACAGAACAGACAAGCCAATGAGCGCCGCGCTGGTGGGGTTAACGGCCCAGGTACTGCCCATCAGCATGGCAGGAACACCTGCCCACAGGCAGAGCAGCAAAGCGAAAACCGCGAGGGTGATTTTTTCAGCCAGCGACAACGGACCGAGTGCCCCCAGCTTTTCCCGGGCAAACTCTGGCGCATTCGGCGTGCGTGTAATAGCGGGCGGATAGAGCCACCAGATGACAATAGGCATCACGACCAGTGAGACAACGGCAGGAAGAAGCGCCGCAATCGCCCACATTCCCCAGGTCATATTCAGCACCCCATCCGTCCCTTTGGTCAAGAAACTCACAATAAGCGGGTTTGGCGCGGTAGCGGTAATAAACATTGCCGAACTGATCGGGTTAATGTTGTAGTTCACCAGAGCCAGATAACGACCTGTAGCACCGTTCTCTTTGTCACCGGGTTGAGAACCCAGACTTTCCGCAATCGCCCGCATCACTGGGTGAATAATACCGCCGCCGCGTGCGGTATTGCTTGGCGTAACGGGTGCGATCAGCGTTTCTGCCAGCGTTAGCGCCCACGCGATACCCAACGTTCTTTTGCCAAACAAAGCAATAAACCCATAGCCGATACGCGCGCCCAGCCCCGTTTTCAACAGGCTTTGCGACAACATAATCGAGATGCCGATCAGCCAGATAAGCTGGTTGGAGAAACCACTTAACGCATCGCTCAGCGCCGCGGTGGGTTTACCGGGATGCGTCACGCCGGTCATGGCTACCAGCATAATTGCCACAATCGCAATCGCGCCGATAGGCATCGCTTTACCAATAATTGCCGCGATAGTACCGATAAATAACGCCAGCAGATGCCACGCCTCGGGGGTGACATCTGCTGGACATGGGATAACAAACCAGATGGTCAGCGTAATAACAATCGAGATGATGGCAGGCCAACAGCGGATGGGGGTCAATCTGTCCATGAATCAATCCTTGAGTTTCCAGCACGCAATTATGCGCTCAGGTATTAACCAATATCGGTGCGCATAATACAATTCACCCACTCACAAAACAAAAAATTAACATTCTGATGCAACTATAATTTCCCCAACACGCTAAACCACAGATAATCCAGCGGCAGCAGTATCAGATACGTTGCCGCCGCCAGCGCGATACACAGCAGCATTCCAGCTCTTGCCGGTACTTTTCCTAACGCCATTGCCACCACAATCGGTGATGCCTGATACGGCAACAGTGGTGTGGAATAGCCCAGTACCTGAATCATAATCACCGAGAGTAGCGGGAAACCGGTCGCATCTGAAAAGCTTTGTGCCAGTGTGGTATACAGTGCTGGAACGCCGTTCGCCGTCATGATGAAATTGAGCGCGGTGGTAATGCCGGTCAATGCAAGGAAGCTGGTAAACGGTTTGTCCGCATCCAGCGGCATCACCTGTAACAGCGCCTCGCCTACCGCGCTACCGATACCGGTCTGTGTCACGGTGATGGCCAGCCCCAGAATACCCGCCACGTAAATGCAGGTACGGATATTCACCCCACTGGAAAATTCTTCGCCATTAATAAATCCTACGCGCGGCAACAGCGTAATCACCGCCGCCACCAGCCCGGTCCACGCGGGGCCAATGCCGTGCCAGCTTTCGCTTACCCAAAGAAGCAACACCACCGCTAACATCCAGGCCAGACGTTTTTCATCTCCGCTCATCGGTTCCGACGGCGTGAGATCGCGCGGCGCATGGGGCTTGCCAGGGAACAGCCAGCAGATAAGCACGATGAGAACCGCGCCTTTAAGCCAACCCAGAACCGGCGTATGCAGCAGCAAATAGGGAAGATAATTCAAGTGGATGCCGTAAGAGCCTTCCGCAGCGCCGCTCATCACCAGATTCGGTACGTTAGCGGGTAAAATCGTCGCGGAAAGCTGGAACGTCCCAAACCCAACGGCCAGCGCCAGACCATACCAGGCGCGCGTGCCGTCGTTAATTCCAGCCCGTTTCGCCATCGCCGCCACAATCGGCATCAGCAGCGCAATACGTCCCATGTTGGACGGCATGACGAACGCCAGCGCGTAACTCAATAGCACTACGCTTGCGACCATTAATGGCCAGGAGTCTGTCAGCCTTGACGACAATGCCCTCGCCGCCCGGTCCGCCAGCCCCGTTTTACGAATCGCGATACCCAGCACAAAACCACTGAAAACCAGCCAGAACGCCGATGAGGCAAAGCCACCAAAGATGACATCCGGTGGCGCGATTTTGGCCACCATCGCCACGGCAAAGAACAGCAGCGCCGTGATAAATTCCGGCAACAGCGACGTAGCCCAGAGCAGAATGGTGATGCCAACCACCAGAGAGGGGATAAACAGAGGGTGTGTAAGCCAGAGCGACATGCCTGTCTCCTGTTGTTTTTTTCAACAAGAATACGGGGACAGGCATGCGGAGTAAACGCCAGATTAGGTGGGGTTAACGCAGAATATCACATTGATGATCCTGAATTTCCTCAGCGGAGGCGAGATTGAGCGCCAGCAGATTGCGCTGGGTCGCCAGCAGAACAAAGGATTCGTCGCTTTGACGCACCATTGCCAGGGCGTAGCGGCCCATATGCTCGCGCGCATCCGGCACCTCCTCTGCCAACATCATAAACGGGCTGCGTTGCGCCAGTTCATTTTCCGTGACGCGGCGCGCCAGATATTCATGCCCGCGCAATCCGCCGGGCAATGGCAACCAGCGAGTGCTGATTTCCGCTATATTATCATCCAGTTGCGTTCTGACGTCGGTTCGCAGACAGGAGATATGAATATGCAAATGATTTTGCGTACGTCCGCTACGCGAGTTAATGGTCAGCGAGACCGCTTTGTCAGGGATTTCGTGCCCGTATTTTTGGCTCATAAAGCTGCGCGCCTGCCAGGCCAACCAGAAAAAGTTCGGCGTGCCTGATTTCAACAGCAGTGGGCTTTCCGTACCATTGATACGGTAAGTGGGCATCAACAGATATTGCAGCGGACCGTTTCGGTCTTTGAATACCACATATCCGGCATCGGGTTTAACTTCAGTACACGGCGCGGGATCGTGCTGCTGCAATTGATGTGGCAGGCATTGTTCAAGGACTATCTGGCGTAACGCGTCCGGGTTACCGCTAAATTTCCAGTACCCAACGCCCGCAGCGGCGGCAACCACCATAACCGCCAGTAAAAGATAACCTGCTTTTTTCATTACGCGTTCCCTGTATCCCATTGAGGCGCAAGAGTAACGCAAAACGATGACAAATAAAAAACCCGGTCGCGCTAAGCCACCGGGTCGGTAAATCACAGACTTATTTAGCGTTTGCTGATCTGGTCGAACGTACCGCCGTTAGAAAAGTGCTCTTTCTGCGCTTTCGTCCAGCCGCCAAACTCTTCGTCGATGGTGAACAGCTTCAGCTTCGGAAATGCATTTTCGTATTTCTTCGCGACGTCTGCATCACGTGGACGATAGTAGTTTTTCGCTGCAATTTCCTGACCTTCCGGGGAGTAGAGATACTTCAGATAAGCCTCTGCCACCGCTTTGGTATCTTTCTTTTCCACCACTTTGTCGACGACGGAAACGGTCGGCTCCGCGAGAATAGATTCACTCGGCGTCACTATCTCGAATTTATCTTTACCCAGCTCGTTCGTTGCCAGCAGCGCTTCGTTTTCCCAGGCGATCAGCACATCACCGATACCGCGTTCTACGAAGGTATTGGTTGAACCACGCGCACCGGAATCCAGCACTTCAACGTTTTTAAACAGTGCTTTGACGAAGTCCTGCGCTTTGGCCTGATCGTTGTTGTTGTGGTGCAGGGCATAGCCCCATGCCGCCAGATAGTTCCAGCGTGCGCCGCCTGAGCTTTTCGGGTTTGGTGTAATCACTGACACGCCCGGTTTGATCAAATCGTTCCAGTCATGAATTTGTTTGGGGTTGCCTTTGCGGACCAGGAACACGATGGTGGAGGTGTAAGGCGCGGAGTTGTCCGGCAGGCGCGTAATCCAGTTTTTATCAATTCGACCACGTTCAGCAATGGCATCCACGTCGTATGCCAGTGCCAGCGTCACGACATCGGCTTCAATGCCGTTGATGACGGAAGTCGCCTGTTTACCCGAACCACCATGCGACTGGCGGATCACGACGTTGTCGCCCGTTTCCTGCTTCCAGTGCGCGCTGAAGGCTTTATTGTACTGCTCGTACAGTTCACGCGTTGGATCATACGATACGTTAAGTAACTGAATATCCTTTGCCAGTACGCTGGTCGATGCCAGCAATAATGTTAACCCTACGCCCCATGTGTTCATCGCCCAGCTCTCTTATGTGATGTTGTGATGAGCAAAGCGTGCCAGAAAGGCATCCAAACATTAAAGAATAAAAAAAGATTTGCTATAACTCTGGGGAATAAATGAGGAAGGTTGTACCGGATGACGGCTTACGCCTTATCCGGCCTACAAGAGTACACGCTGTAGGCCCGGTAAGCGAAGCGCCACCGGGCAACCAAAAACAATCAGTACAGTTTTTTCGCGCAGTCCAGCCAGTCACCTTTGAACGGACGCTTCATGTTTTCGATAGCGTCGATGATGTCGTGGTGAACCAGTTGCTCGTTCTGAATACCGACACAGCGACCGCCATGACCTGCCAGCAGCAGTTCAATAGCATATGCGCCCATACGGGACGCCAGAATACGATCGTAAGGAACCGGAGAACCACCACGCTGGATATGACCCAGTACAGTAGAACGCGTTTCACGGCCCGTTTCTTTCTCAATGTAATGTGCCAGTTCATCAACATCACACATGTGCTCAGTGATCGCTACGATGGCGTGTTTTTTGCCCTTCGCGATACCGGCTTTGATTTCAGCAACCAGATCATCACGGCTAAATTCAACTTCCGGAACCACGACAAATTCACAGCCACCGGCAATTGCTGCAGCCAGGGTCAGGTCGCCGCAGTAACGCCCCATCACTTCAACGATGGAGATACGCTGGTGAGAAGAAGAAGTATCACGCAGACGGTCAATCGCTTCGACGACGGTACCCAATGCGGTGAAGTAACCGATGGTGTAATCAGTACCTTTAATATCGTTGTCGATAGTGCCCGGCAAGCCGATGCACGGGAAGCCCATTTCAGTCAGGCGTTTTGCACCCATGTAAGAACCGTCACCACCAATAACAACTAATGCATCGATGCCACGTTTCTTCAGATTTTCGATAGCCACTGCACGCACATTTTCGTCGCGGAATTCCGGGAAGCGAGCAGAACCGAGGAAAGTACCACCACGGTTGATCATGTCGGACACGCTGTAGCGGTCAAGCTGGACCATACGGTCTTCATACAAACCCAGGTAGCCATCATGGATCCCCATGACTTCCAGTCCTTCCGTTAACGCTGCACGTACAACACCACGGATTGCTGCGTTCATGCCCGGCGCATCACCGCCGCTTGTCAACACACCGATTTTCTTAATCATGACTACCTCTGAACTTTGGAATGCAAAATGAAATCTGCTGCCGGAAGTCGATTCCGCATATCGAAACGATCCAACGAATATGCAGATAGTATAACAATCACTTCCTGCTGAATTGATTCAGGTCAGGCCAAATGGTGGTAATTTATACACAAAATGCTGGCCCGGCTCACTTTTTTACAACGAATTATGAAAGCTCAAACATCTTGCCTTCCTTGGGTACGACTGAACAGGGATCCTGGTGAATAATCACATCCGATCCCGGGAAACGCCGTAAAATTGCCTGCTCCACCTGCTCAGCCACTAAATGCGCCTGAACGAGCGGCAGATTATCTTCCATTTCCAAATGAATCTGAATAAAGCGGGTCGGCCCTGACTGCCGCGTGCGAAGATCGTGAGCGCCGCTGACACCGGGCCATGACGTCACTATATCAATAATTTCCTGACGTTCCTCATCGGGTAAGGCGCGATCCAACAAGGATTGCACTGCCTCATACCCCATGCGTAATGCACTATATAAAATATAGATGCCAATCCCGAGCGCAAACAAGGCATCCGCACGATGCCAACCGTACCAGGCCAGTCCAAGCGCCACGAGAATCGCACCGTTCATCATAACATCAGACTGATAATGAAGCATATCTGCCCGTACAGCCTGACTTTGCGTACGTTTCACCACCCAGCGCTGAAACGTGACCAGAATGATTGTACACACTAACGCAATGATGGTGACCACCACCCCAACGCCAGGATCTTTCATCGGCGTCGGTTGGATGAGATGCTGAATCCCGGTCAGGAATAAAAACAGCGCCGAACCGGAAATAAACATGCTTTGCGCCAGCGCCGCCAGTGATTCCGCTTTTCCGTGTCCGAACGTATGTTCATCATCGGCCGGTTGCAGCGAATAGCGCACCACCAACAGGTTGGTTAACGACGCCGCGATGTCCACCAGAGAATCCACCAGTGCAGCCAGAATACTGACCGATCCGGTGTACCACCACGCAAAAATTTTGATCAAAAGTAACAGCGATGCCATCACGGTAGCCGCGATTGCCGCCCGGCTAACCAGCCGCCCATAGGTTTGATTCATAAACACTCCTGCCAGGATATGCCGCTAGTATAACGGATGAAGTAAAACAGTCAGGCAATAACCGAGTGACAAATTTTGGGCAAAAAAAACCCCCACATCATGTGGGGGAAGACAGGGATGGTGTCTATGGCAAGGAAAACAGGGTTACTACTGGGAACGTGAGTTGCTACTACTCAATAAATTTAACGATGAGCTTTGTTTCCAGTGCGCTACGTCGCGCAGTTGCTCCATTCGTTGTTCATGTTTCTCATTTAAAACCGCTTGCTGCTCGGGCGTTAACAGGCGATACATCTGGTTGCGGACCCTGGCTATTTCAACCTGGCGGGCAACCTGTTCTTGTGCCATTTTTTCTGCCTGAGCGCGCACAGCGCTTTCATCAAATTTCTCTGCGGTGACAAGACGATGCATTGTCTCCATTTCGCTAACATTAACAGGAGGCTGTTCGTGTCTTGCCTGCTGCATTAAATCTCGCATCTGTTGACGTTGATGTTCGGTTAAACTGATACCGTCAAACATGTGGCTCTGTACGCTGCGCTGCGAGGAGCCTTCACCCAGGTGCCAGTGATCGCCTGTGACGACTTCAGCTGCATGGCTCAAAGTACTGAGTGCCAGCGTTGAGGCCATGACGGCAGCGGTAACTTTGCCCATCACTTGCTCCCAAAATCTTTTCTGTCGCGATTCAACGAGAGACAGTTTACGATTCGGGCTGCAAACATGCGTCAGGGGGTGTAAAACAACGTAAAGTCATAGATTAGCGACGCCTGATGACGTAATTTCTGCCTCGGAGGTACGTAAACAATGAATAAAATCCTGTTAGTTGATGATGACCGAGAGCTGACTTCCCTGTTAAAGGAGTTGCTCGAAATGGAAGGTTTCGATGTGCTGGTTGCCCATGATGGGGAGCAGGCACTTGAGCTTCTGGATGACAGCATCGATTTACTTTTGCTCGACGTCATGATGCCGAAGAAAAACGGCATCGATACACTGAAAGCGCTTCGCCAGACACACCAGACGCCCGTAATCATGCTGACCGCTCGCGGCAGCGAATTGGATCGCGTACTCGGCCTTGAGCTGGGCGCGGACGACTATTTACCCAAACCGTTTAATGACCGCGAACTGGTCGCGCGTATCCGCGCTATTCTACGCCGCTCTCACTGGAGCGAACAACAGCAGACCAGCGATAATGGCTCGCCGACGCTGGAAGTGGATGCGTTAAGTCTGAATCCGGGTCGCCAGGAAGCCAGTTTTGATGGGCAAACCCTGGAGTTAACCGGCACCGAATTCACCCTGCTTTATTTACTGGCACAGCATCTCGGCCAGGTAGTTTCTCGTGAACACCTGAGTCAGGAAGTGCTGGGCAAACGCCTGACGCCGTTTGACCGCGCGATCGACATGCACATCTCGAACCTGCGCCGTAAGCTGCCAGAGCGGAAAGACGGACACCCGTGGTTTAAAACCCTGCGTGGTCGCGGCTACCTGATGGTCTCCGCTTCATGATAGGAAGCTTAACCGCACGCATCTTTGCCATCTTCTGGTTAACGCTGGCGCTGGTGTTGATGTTGGTACTGATGCTGCCCAAGCTCGACTCACGCCAGATGACCGAGCTACTGGACAGCGAGCAGCGCCAGGGGTTGATGATCGAGCAACACGTTGAAGCTGAGCTGGCGAACGACCCACCCAACGATCTTATGTGGTGGCGTCGCCTGTTCCGTGCTATCGACAAGTGGGCGCCGCCAGGACAGCGGTTATTGCTTGTCACTACAGAAGGACGTGTGATCGGCGCAGAACGCAACGAAATGCAGATCATTCGTAACTTTATTGGTCAGGCTGATAACGCTGACCATCCGCAGAAGAAAAAATACGGTCGCGTTGAGATGGTCGGGCCTTTCTCCGTCAGAGACGGGGAAGATAACTACCAGCTGTATCTCATTCGACCAGCCAGCAGTTCACAGTCTGATTTCATCAACCTGTTGTTTGACCGGCCACTGTTGCTGCTGATCGTTACCATGCTCGTCAGCTCACCGCTGCTGCTTTGGCTGGCATGGAGCCTGGCGAAACCGGCGCGTAAGTTGAAAAACGCGGCGGATGAGGTGGCACAGGGTAACCTGCGTCAGCATCCGGAACTGGAAGCCGGCCCGCAGGAATTTCTGGCGGCAGGTGCCAGTTTTAACCAGATGGTGACCGCGCTGGAACGCATGATGACCACGCAGCAACGCCTGCTGTCGGACATCTCTCACGAGTTGAGAACGCCACTAACACGTTTGCAATTGGGGACTGCGCTGCTGCGCCGTCGTAGCGGTGAGAGCAAAGAGCTGGAGCGCATTGAAACAGAAGCGCACCGGCTGGACAGCATGATCAACGACCTGCTGGTGATGTCACGTAATCAGCAGAAAAACGCGCTGGTCAGTGAAACCGTGAAGGCTAATCAGCTATGGGGCGAAGTACTGGATAACGCCGCCTTTGAAGCGGAGCAGATGGGTAAATCGCTGACAGTGAATTTCCCGCCGGGACCATGGCCGCTGTATGGCAACCCGAACGCACTGGAAAGCGCGCTGGAAAACATTGTGCGCAATGCCCTGCGCTATTCACATACGAAGATCGAAGTGGGCTTTGCGGTGGATATCGACGGGATTACCATCACCGTGGACGACGATGGCCCAGGCGTAAGCCCTGAAGACAGAGAACAGATTTTCCGTCCGTTCTATCGTACCGATGAGGCGCGCGATCGCGAGTCTGGCGGAACAGGTCTGGGTCTGGCGATTGTTGAAACCGCAATCCAGCAGCATCGTGGCTGGGTGAAGGCCGAAGACAGCCCGCTGGGTGGTTTACGGCTGGTAATTTGGTTACCGTTGTATAAGCGTTCCTGAGTCTCTCTGTGTTGCCGGATGGCGGCGTAATGCCTCATCCGGCCTCCACGGACAGGGGGAATTATTTCCCCCACAAACGGCGGGAATTGTCCTCGATCTTGCCGCTTAAACGGCGTTTTTGCATCGTTCTGGTCCAGCTTTTCGATAGCCCTGCAGCCGACAGTAAACGGTGATATTGCGAATCATCAAACGGCATATGCCAGGCAATAGCAATCGCCTCCCGCAGACTGACATCGCTCACGCGCGATGCCAGTACCAGCGGCGCATCCGCCGACACCATGCCCGGCGCGATAACACTGTACAGCCAGCCTATCTTCCCCGAAGCCTGCATCTGGCTTGCCATATCGCTAATGCCAAAATGGAAATTCAGCTTAAAACACGGTGAACGTGGCTGCGTGACCTGAATCAACGCCTCGCCCCACTGGAAAATATCGCCGATATAGACATTCTCTTCTGTCAGCCCAAGCGTTGAGAGGTTCTCCCCAAAGGCGGGGGCGACAAATAACTCCGCCTGTTCAGGGAATTCTTGTATCCAGTGCTGATAGTGTTCACGCGGATAGTGGCACAACGCGCGATCCGGCCCGCCGTGAATTTTAGTCTCCGCCTGTTCATCGCCCGTGAGCCCCAGATCGGTCAGCATCAACTCGCCATCAACCTGAACTTTAGCAATCGCGCTGGGACGGCTTCCCGTGTAGTCCCGAATCTTGCCTGTAAAAACATCGACCGGATATCGCATCTGTTCCCTCTCCCGATAAATTTCTCCCATTACACCACATTTATTTTACCCCAGTCGCTCAAAATGAGAGCACGGTTCACATGAAAGTTAGGGACACATGCTATCAATGTAAGCTGGTTTTGAAACATCATTTCAAATAAGGAGTCGACAACGTGACTGGTCAATCGCAATTTGCTGGCGTCTGGTGCCCTTCCATTACGCCAATGGACAATGACGGCAAGATCGATCTTAACGGTCTGAGCCAGCATCTTAAACGCCTTACCGAGGCCAACATCGACGTGATTTTGTTGATGGGCAGCATCGGGGAATTTGCCTCCTTTACGCTCGAGGAAAGGCTGTTGCTGATCCGTGAAGCCCGTGCCATGAGCTCGCTGAAGATGGTCGCCAACGTCTCATCCACTTGCCAGAACGATGTGCTGTTGATGGCACAGGAAGCGTATCGCGCCGGTTACGATGCCGTGATGATCCTACCACCTTACTATTACGGGCAAACGGCGAAACAACTCCTGAGCTACTTCCGTCAATTGGGGCAGAAACTCAGCGGCAAATGGTTTGCCTATAACTTCCCGGCGCGAACCGGTTGCGACTTAACGCCTGAACTGGTTGCCACCCTTGCCTCTGAGTTCCCCAACTTCGCAGGCATCAAAGATACCGTCGACTGCCAGTCCCACACCCGCAGCATGATCCAGACCACCCGCGCCGTACGCGAAGATTTTGCCGTGCTATCCGGCTATGACGAATACTATATTCCTAACCTGCTGGCAGGCGGCGCAGGGATTATTTCAGGATTAAACAACGTCATGCCGGAGCTGTTTGTCAGCGCACGAGAAGCCTTCAAGCAGGGGGATCTGGCTGCACTTCGCGATATTCAGGACCAGATTGGCACCTACATGTCCATCTACGCCATCGGTGAGGATTTCGTCACCACCATCAAAACCGTGGTATCGCGTAAGTTTGGCTATTGCACCGGGGTTTCACGTAATGCAGGCGGGGAGCTGAATGAAAGTGAGTGTCGAACAATTGATGAGGTGTTTGTAATCAAGGGTTAAAACGATTAAGCCGGATGGTGCAAACCATCCGGCTTAATCACGTTACTTCACCGCGTTGCGTATATCGATTGCCGCCGCTCTGGCTTTGGCTCTTTTCGACCAGATGGAGGTGATAATCGGCACGAGGATGGAGGTTACAATCACTGACGTCGCCACCAGAGAGGTTGCCGCCGGCGCCATGGGTTTGAACGCCGGAACCATTTCCGCAATCAGCACCGGCGTGGCAACGGCCGCGCCAGCAGAACTGGACGCCGCAATTCCCGCCGTACCATCGCCGCCGCCAATCAGTTTATCGGCAATAATCAGCGGGATACCGGTGATTATAATCACCGCCACGCCCAGCAGAATACCCAGTACGCCGGTCTGTGCAATCACGCTCAAATCAATGGTGTTACCTAATGCGAAGGCGAAGAAAGGGATCAGCGTCTGCACGGCCTTACTGAAGAATTCCCGCAGCTCAGGATCCAGATTACCCAGCGCAAAACCAATCAGGAACGGCAATACCGCCCCTACAAATACATGCGGTTCAAACGAAGCAATCCCGGCGGTTCCCAGAATCACCATGGTCATCAACGGGCCAGACTCCAGCGACATCAGGACAAACGCCCCAGCCTCTTCTTTGGTGCCGTACTGCTGCATAATCGAGGCATACAGCCCGCCGTTAGTCATATCCATTGCGGCCACCAGCGCCAGCGTGGACAACCCGGCAAAGAACCCCACTTCCACGCCATGTTCAGGAAGAATGCGCGATGCAATCGCCGCTACCACCCATGCGACCAGGATCTTGGTTATCACTAACGTGCCGGATTTACGCAGTACGGTTCCGGTAGCGCTCAGCTTAATCGATGCCCCCATGCAAAAGAACCAGACTGCCAGAATCGGCACCGTACCGGTGATCATACCGTTGGTAAATGAGCCGAAGTATTTCCCGGCGCCGGGGGAAAAGGTATGACACAACGCGCCCAGAAACAGCGGCACCAACATCATACCGCCTGGGATTTTCTCTATCGTACGTTTGATCTGCATTTCCATCACCTGTAGACATAAAAATGGGGCAATTTTTATGGGCGACTGCATCTTGCTTTTGAGATGCGCCCGTCTTGATGAAAAGAAGATAGACATTCGCAGAAACTATAAAAGTGATCCCACTCGCATAATAAAACCTTGTTTCAATTTAAATGGATCATTGTTTTTGTATTGATTTTGATCACAAAAAAGCCCCCGCAGGCATCGCTTGCAGGGGCTTAGTTAACGCGTCGAACTTATTTTTTCGCGGCGAAACGTGCAGCAGCTTCGTCCCAGTTCACCACGTCCCAGAACGCTTTGATGTAGTCCGGGCGACGGTTCTGGAATTTCAGGTAGTAAGCGTGTTCCCAAACGTCCAGGCCCACGATCGGGAAGCCGGAAGCGCCAGAGATAGCTTCACCCATCAGCGGGGAATCCTGGTTAGCGGTGGAAACAACAGCCAGTTTGTCACCTTTCAGAACCAGCCACGCCCAGCCGGAACCGAAACGAGTGGCTGCTGCTTTTTCAAATTCAGCTTTGAAGTTGTCAACAGAACCGAAGTCACGTTCGATAGCCGCTTTCAGGTCGCCCTGCAGCGTGGTACCGGTTTTCAGGCCTTTCCAGAACAGGCTGTGGTTAGCGTGACCGCCAGCGTTGTTACGCAGAACGGTTTTCTTATCCGCAGGCAGCTGATCCAGTTTGGTGATCAACTCTTCAGCAGACAGGCTCGCGAATTCAGGCAGGCTTTCCAGCGCAGCATTAGCGTTGTTTACGTAAGCCTGGTGGTGTTTGGTATGGTGGATTTCCATCGTCTGCTTATCGAAGTGCGGTTCAAGGGCATCATAAGCGTACGGCAGGGATGGCAGTGTATAACTCATAATCATCTCCAGTATTGTCGGGCGGCCAGTGTTAACGCCGCGTAAGCAGTTGGGTCATTATAGTTAATTAAATGATATTGAAAATGATTATCAATGCCGTACTTTTTAAAGGGTCTTAATTATTCATCACCATTACTGAAGATGTGAGCCAAATCACCCAGTTAACGTGATGATTGCCAACAAGAGGACAAAGGCGGCAATCGTCAAAAGGTTAATCATCTGCGTAATTTTTAAACTCGTTGTGTCGGAGGGGTTATGACCGACGATAAAAAATAACGAGGATTCAGTCATGAGTAACGCGATTACGATGGGTATTCTTTGGCATTTGATAGGTGCAGCCAGCGCAGCCTGTTTCTATGCCCCGTTCAAACAAGTTAAACATTGGTCATGGGAAACAATGTGGTCGGTTGGCGGGGTCGTCTCCTGGCTTATCCTGCCATGGACCATTAGCGCCATGTTGCTTCCCAACTTCTGGGCCTACTTCAGTTCTTTTAGCCTCTCCACGCTGGCACCGGTATTTCTGTTTGGCGCGATGTGGGGGATCGGTAATATCAACTATGGCCTGACCATGCGCTATCTCGGCATGTCGATGGGGATTGGTATTGCGATTGGTATTACCCTGATTGTCGGCACGCTGATGACCCCTATCATCAACGGTAACTTTGATGTGCTGATCAGCACCGATGGCGGGCGCATGACGCTACTGGGCGTATTGGTCGCGCTGATTGGCGTGGGCATTGTGACCCGCGCAGGACAGTTGAAAGAACGTAAAATGGGCATCAAAGCAGAAGAGTTCAACCTGAAGAAGGGGCTGGTGCTGGCGGTAATGTGCGGCATTTTCTCTGCCGGGATGTCCTTTGCGATGAACGCGGCGAAACCCATGCACGATGCTGCTGCCGCGCTGGGCGTTGATCCGTTGTATGTCGCGCTACCAAGCTATGTCGTCATCATGGGCGGCGGTGCTTTAGTCAACCTGGGCTTCTGTTTTATTCGTTTGGCAAAAGTGAAAGATCTTTCGATAAAAGCCGACTTCTCGTTAGCCAAACCGCTGATCATCACCAACGTGCTACTGTCCGCGCTCGGTGGCCTGATGTGGTATCTGCAATTCTTCTTCTACGCCTGGGGCCACGCTCGCATTCCGGCGCAGTATGATTATGTCAGTTGGATGCTGCACATGAGCTTCTATGTCCTGTGCGGCGGTATTGTTGGTCTGGTGCTGAAAGAGTGGAAAAACGCGGGCCGCCGTCCGGTCAGCGTACTGAGCCTCGGCTGCGTGGTCATTATTCTCGCGGCAAATATTGTCGGTCTGGGGATGGCCAGTTAATCATTCGGGCTGCTGAGATGACGCCACTGGCTCGGCGTCATCCCGGTTTCCCGCGTAAATACCACCGAAAAGTAGTTACTGTCCTCAAAGCCGCAGCGCATAGAAATTTCACTGATCATCAGTCTACTGTGCTTAAGCAGATACTGAGCATGGCAAACCCGTACCTGGCGGAGATACTGATTGATGGTCATCCCTGTCTGGCTGCGAAACTGCTGACGCAAAACTCGCTCACTGCACTGTTCCTGCTCACAGAATTTATCCAGCGCAAAGGCATGTTCATGACTCCCGGCCAACGCGGTAATCAGCTTATCCAACAACGTTTCACTTGATGTCGCTGGCAGCGTATCCGTGGCGTAGCGGTGCCGCTTGAAATGAGTCACCAGTTGCCCAAACAGCAACTCGGCCATTTCAAAAGCCAGCGGGTCACGCTGATTACTCTCATGTTCAAGCTGACTAATTATCTGCCGGGCCTGGGACATACCCGCGCTGCCAAGCCGCCAGTGGGGCTGTCGCGGCGAGCCGTTAAATCCTGGGATCGCGCTTTCCCAGCCGACATTCAGCGTCAGCCGTTCCGGGCAGTAAATGATATTTTGCAGGACGAGATCGTTAACTGAGGTGTAGGAGTGTTTGTCTTCGGCACGGATATAAAACAGATCGCCGCGGGTTATCCGGTACGGGCGATCGTTGAGAACATGCAGGCCATTGCCGCGCCATACCATCACCAGCTCGCAAAACTCATGAGTATGTTCGGCAAACACATCCTGTGGGTAACGATCGGCCACCGCGACGGCCTGGTGGTCATTCGCAAAAAAGTCTGATTTCAGAAGGACCAGATGATTCACCATCACATCACCTCAACCTGAACGCTTGCCGGATGCGCTACGTTTATCCGGTCTACAAGGCATCCACGTAGGCCGGACAAGGCACAGCCGCCATCCGGCATAAAAGGGTATGATTATCAGCAAACGGACGGCAAAAAACGTTGATAGCTTTCGCGTTACTGGAGGCTGCTTCCAGTAATGACATCGCGTCCCTGTCGGATATCGCGCGGCGACCAGTTAAACTCCCGGCGAAACAGCGTCGAAAAATGGTTACTGTCACCGAACCCACAACGATAAGCGATGTCCGTCACGCTGTCATCACTGTGACGTAGCAAATGGCGGGCTTTGATAAGCCGTAGGCGGTTGAGATAGCGCTGTGGCGTCAGCCCGGTCTGTTGTTTAAGCTGGCGGTGCAAAGTCCGTAAAGAGAGCGAAAACTGCTCGGCTACAGCTTCCCAGCACACTTCGTCGGCAAAGTTATCCTCCAGCCATGCCAGTAGTTGGTTCAGTCGCGCATCATTATCTGTTGCCGCTTCCATCAGACTGCTTTTACGCAACAGCACCAACAGCTGCATGAACAAGATCTCACGATTTGCCGCCGTTGGCGTATCCATTGCCTCTCCAAGATTTTCCATTTGCCCCACCAGATGCCGAACCTGCTGCAACACGCTCTGATTCACCCGCCAGTGTGACGGATATTGCCCATTCAGCTCCTGGGGTAACAACTGATTCAGCCCGGCCAAAAACTGAAACGCATCCGGGGAACGATACAGAATATTGGTCAGACACAGGTTGTCAGTATGTTCATATAAGTGTCTGTCATGATCGCGGACAAAACACACCGTTCCCCCGCTAATGGTATAAGGCTGTCCATTGAACACATGAATTCCCGTACCATGTTCAACCACTACAATTTCATGAAAATCATGATGATGTTCTGGAAAAGCAGGCTGAGGAAGCCGGGGCTCAATCGCCACGGGCGCTTTACCTGTCGGAAAAAAATCCACGCAATGCAATACGGTCATGATGACATCCCCCCCGATCAAATGAACATGACTGAATAGTAATTAAGGGTTATCACCCTCACCTTAAATTTTTGACGCCAAAGTGCGTAAACACGGTCAATTCTTCAAGAAATAGCGGGAAAGATCGGGAATTGCGGAAGGGGTCACATCAGGTGAAACCGTCCCCATTAGTAGAAACTGTGAACGCTATCACGTTCACCTTTGCCATGCTGCCAGCCGCGTATTGTCGCTGTCACTAACAAGAAGGTACGCCATTTCACGGGTTCTTAGACTGAGTGCAATGAAACTCAGAAGGACCTCGCTATGACTCTTCGCCATTGTGTCGCTGTTGATCTCGGTGCATCCAGTGGACGCGTAATGCTGGCGCGTTACGACAGTAAACACCGTACCCTGACACTGCGTGAAATCCACCGCTTTGTTAACTGTCTGCAAAAAACAGACGGTTTTGACACCTGGGACATCGACAGCCTGGAAAACGACATTCGTCTGGGGTTGAAGAAAGTCTGCGATCAAGGCATTCGGATCGACAGCATCGGCATTGATACCTGGGGCGTGGATTATGTCCTGATCGATAAAAACGGTCAGCGCGTTGGGTTGCCAGTCTCTTATCGCGATAGCCGCACGAACGGCATTATGTCGCGGGCCATGACGCAGCCAGGTAAAAGTGACATCTATCACCGTAGCGGCATTCAGTTTCTGCCCTTTAATACCCTGTATCAGCTCCGCGCGCTGGTCGAGCAGCAACCGGAACTAATCCCCCAGGTGGCGCATGCCCTGCTGATCCCCGATTACTTCAGCTATCGCCTGACCGGCGAACTGAACTGGGAATACACCAACGCCACCACCACCCAGTTAGTCAATATCAACACCGACGACTGGGACGAAACCCTGCTGGCCTGGAGCGGTGCCGACACAACGTGGTTTGGCCGCCCCACGTATCCGGGGAACGTAATTGGTTACTGGATTTGTCCACAGAAAAATCAAATCCCGGTGGTTGCCGTCGCCAGCCACGACACCGCCAGCGCGGTGATCGCATCACCGCTGGCCGATAAAAATAGTGCCTATCTCTCTTCCGGTACCTGGTCGCTGATGGGCTTCGAGAGCAGAACACCGTATACCAACGATGCGGCACTGGCGGCGAACATCACCAACGAAGGGGGCGCGGAAGGGCGCTACCGCGTGCTGAAAAACATCATGGGGCTGTGGCTACTTCAGCGCGTGTTAAAAGAGCGGCAGATAACCGACCTGCCTGCCCTTATCGCTCAAACCCAGGCGCTGCCAGCCTGCCAGTTTCTGATTAACCCCAACGACGAGCGCTTTATCAATCCTGACGATATGAGTGCGGAAATTCAGGCGGCCTGTCGTGAATCAGGCCAGCCCGTTCCTCAGCAAAACGCCGAACTGGCGCGCTGTATTTTCGACAGTCTGGCGTTGCTGTACGCCGATATCCTGCAGGAACTGGCTGAGCTTCGCGGCGAAGCATTTCACCAACTGCACATCGTCGGCGGTGGGTGCCAGAACGCATTACTCAACCAGCTTTGCGCGGATGCCTGCGGTATTCGCGTCATATCCGGGCCTATTGAGGCCTCCACGCTCGGCAATATTGGCGTCCAGTTGATGACGCTGGACGAGCTTAACAACGTCGATGATTTCCGTCAGGTGGTGCGTGCCAACTACGACCTGACCACCTTCATCCCCAATCCTGAAAGTGAAATTGCCCGCCACAAAGCGCAGTTTCAACCATTACGACAGACAAAGGAGCTTTGCGCATGACCACTCAACTTGAACAAGCCTGGGAACTGGCAAAACTGCGTTTCGCAGCGGTAGGTATTGATGTCGAGGAAGCATTACGCCAGCTCGATCGTCTGCCGGTCTCCATGCACTGCTGGCAGGGCGACGACGTAGCCGGATTCGAAAACCCGGAAGGTTCGCTCACGGGTGGAATTCAGGCAACCGGTAACTATCCGGGCAAAGCGCGTAACGCCAGCGAACTGCGTGCCGATCTGGAGCAGGCGCTGAGCCTGATTCCGGGTCCAAAACGTCTGAATTTGCATGCGATCTATCTGGAGTCTGATACGCCAGTTGCCCGCGACCAAATCAAACCTGAACACTTCAAAAACTGGGTTGAGTGGGCGAAAGCGAACCAGCTAGGGCTGGATTTCAACCCGTCCTGCTTCTCACATCCGCTGAGTGCCGACGGTTTCACGCTGGCCCACGCCGATGACACCATTCGCCAGTTCTGGATTGACCACTGCAAAGCCAGCCGTCGCGTCTCGGCGTATTTTGGCGAGCAGTTGGGTACGCCGTCGGTGATGAACATCTGGATCCCGGATGGTATGAAAGACATCACCGTTGATCGTTTAGCGCCGCGCCAGCGTCTGCTGGACGCGCTGGACGAAGTGATCAGCGAGAAACTCGACCCGGCGCACC
This sequence comes from Citrobacter sp. wls716, assembly GCF_005280975.1. Lineage (NCBI taxonomy): Bacteria > Pseudomonadati > Pseudomonadota > Gammaproteobacteria > Enterobacterales > Enterobacteriaceae > Citrobacter > Citrobacter sp. wls716. The sequence continues at coordinate 46,774 of NZ_SZWX01000036.1, read as the reverse complement.
ACATCGATGCCGTCGAGAGCAAACTGTTTGGTATTGGCGCAGAAAGCTACACCGTCGGCTCTAACGAGTTCTATATGGGTTATGCCACCAGCCGCCAGACCGCATTGTGCCTGGATGCAGGTCACTTCCATCCGACGGAAGTCATTTCCGACAAGATCTCCGCCGCCATGCTGTACGTGCCACGCCTGCTGCTGCATGTCAGCCGTCCGGTGCGTTGGGACAGCGATCACGTGGTGCTGCTGGATGATGAAACGCAGGCGATTGCCAGCGAGATCGTGCGCCACAACCTGTTTGACCGCGTACACATCGGCCTCGACTTCTTCGACGCCTCCATCAACCGCATCGCCGCGTGGGTGATCGGCACCCGCAATATGAAAAAAGCGCTGCTGCGCGCGTTGTTAGAACCGACCGGGCAATTGCGTCAGCTTGAAGCCAGCGGCGACTACACCGCACGCCTGGCTCTGCTGGAAGAGCAAAAATCGCTGCCGTGGCAGGCCGTCTGGGAGATGTATTGCCAGCGTCACGACACGCCAGCGGGCAGCCAGTGGCTGGAAAGTGTGCGCGCTTATGAAAAAGAGATTTTGAGCAAACGTGGCTAACTGTGACGCCAGGCTTGTAGGCCGGATAAGACGCCCCGCGTCGCCATCCGGCAATAAATGAAACACGATTGCCGGATGGCGCTTCGCTTATCCGGCCTACGTAAGACCCGATAACGTTCGGGCAATAAATGGGAACACCGAACATGCAAAACATTACCACTTCCTGGTTCGTCCAGGGGATGATTAAAGCCACTTCCGATGCCTGGCTGAAAGGTTGGGACGAACGCAACGGCGGCAACCTGACACTGCGCCTGGATGAGGCAGATATTGCGCCATTTAGCGCCGATTTCCACGAAAAACCACGCTATATCGCGCTGAGTCAGCCGATGCCGCTGCTGGCGAATACGCCGTTTATCGTCACCGGTTCGGGGAAATTTTTCCGCAACGTCCAGCTCGATCCGGCAGCCAATTTGGGCGTGGTGAAAATCGACAGCGATGGCGCGGGTTACCACATTCTGTGGGGGCTGACCCATGAAGCCGTGCCGACCTCCGAACTGCCCGCGCACTTCCTTTCCCACTGCGAGCGCATTAAAGCCACCAATGGCAAAGACCGCGTGATCATGCACTGCCATGCCACCAACCTGATCGCCCTGACCTACGTACTGGAAAACAATACCGCGCTGATGACCCGTAAGCTGTGGGAAGGCAGCACCGAGTGTCTGGTGGTGTTCCCGGATGGCGTCGGTATTCTGCCGTGGATGGTGCCAGGTACCGATGAAATCGGTCAGGCCACCGCCGAAGAAATGCAGAAACACTCGCTGGTACTGTGGCCGTTCCACGGCGTGTTCGGCAGCGGACCTACCCTCGACGAAGCGTTCGGTTTGATCGATACCGCAGAGAAGTCCGCTGAGGTTCTGGTCAAGATTTACTCGATGGGCGGTATGAAGCAGACCATTACGCGTGAAGAGCTAATCGCACTTGGCAAACGCTTCGGCGTGACGCCGCTGGCCAGCGCACTGGCATTGTAAGGAGAATAATGATGAGCTTTATGTTGGCACTGCCAAAAATTAGCCTGCATGGCGCCGGCGCGATTGCCGATATGGTGAACCTCGTGGCGAATAAGCAATGGGGTAAAGCGCTGATCGTCACCGATGGTCAACTGGTAAAACTGGGCCTGTTGGATAGCCTGTTTACCGCGCTGGATGAACATCAGATGTCTTACCACCTGTTTGATGAGGTGTTTCCAAACCCGACGGAAGAGCTGGTGCAGAAAGGTTTCGCGGCGTATCAGGACGCAGAATGTCACTACATTATTGCCTTCGGTGGCGGTAGCCCGATCGATACCGCTAAAGCGGTGAAGATCCTGACCGCCAACCCCGGCCCTTCTACCGCCTATTCCGGCGTAGGCAAGGTAAAAAATGCTGGCGTACCGCTGGTCGCCATCAATACCACCGCCGGAACGGCAGCAGAGATGACCAGTAATGCGGTCATTATCGACTCAGCTCGCAAGGTTAAAGAGGTGATCATCGACCCGAATATCATCCCGGATATCGCCGTGGATGATGCCAGCGTCATGCTGGAAATTCCGGCATCCGTCACCGCCGCAACCGGCATGGACGCCCTGACCCATGCGGTAGAAGCCTATGTTTCCGTTGGCGCGCATCCGCTCACCGACGCTAACGCGCTGGAAGCGATTCGCCTGATCAACCTGTGGCTACCGAAAGCGGTCGACGACGGTCATAACCTCGACGCCCGTGAACAAATGGCGTTTGGTCAGTATCTGGCGGGGATGGCATTTAACAGCGCTGGTCTCGGTCTGGTGCATGCGCTGGCGCACCAGCCGGGCGCAACCCATAATCTGCCACACGGAGTCTGCAACGCCATCCTGCTGCCGGTAATCGAAAACTTTAATCGCCCCAACGCCGTGGCACGCTTTGCCCGCGTGGCGCAGGCAATGGGCGTCGATACGCACGGTATGAGCGATGAAGCGGCCAGCATGGAGGCCATCAACGCGATTCGTGCACTCAGCAAGCGTGTCGGTATTCCTGCGGGCTTTAGTTCACTTGGCGTGACGAAAGAGGATATTGAGGGCTGGCTGGATAAAGCGTTGGCCGATCCGTGTGCGCCGTGCAACCCGCGCACCGCCAGCCGCGACGAGATCCGCGAGCTGTATCTGGAGGCGTTATGATCCGCAAGGCCTTTATAATGCAGGTGAATGCCGATGCGCACGTTGAGTATCAACGTCGGCACAATCCCATCTGGCCAGAACTGGAAGCGGTGCTGAAAGCCCACGGCGCACATCACTATGCGATTTATCTCGACGAGGAGCGCAATCTGCTGTTCGCCACCGTTGAGATTGAGTCCGAGGAGCGCTGGAATGCCGTTGCCAGTACCGACGTTTGCCAGCGTTGGTGGAAACATATGCGTGACGTAATGCCGGCCAACCCAGACAACAGCCCGGTCAGCGCAGAGTTAAAAGAAGTGTTTTATTTGCCATAAGTCGTGTGCCCGGTGGCGCAAGCTTACCGGGCCTACGGTTCTATTTTTTCCTGGTCGGATAAGCGATAGCGCCATCCGGCAGTTTCAATTCTGCTCAGAAACCAGAATCGCCTGGGTGTCAGGCTCCAGTGCTTTAAAGATATGCGCCTGGTCAGCGGGGTAGCAAATATAGTCGCCCTCGCCTAACTCCTCCGGCGCTTCCGTCAACCCCACCATCGCCTTACCCTGCGTCACGATAATATGTTCAACCGATCCCGGTGGATGCGGTTGTGAAATACGATCTGCGCCCGGTTGCGTCAGCAGCAGATAGATATCCCGCCGCGCGCCCGGTGGGCAGGCTGCCAGTAAAATAGCCTGATAGTGGGCCTGCTCAGCCACGACTTTTGTCCCTTCGCCACGGCGAATCACCTGCGTTTTTTGCTCCTGCGGTTCCAGTAATCGGGCAAAGGGGATATCCAGCGCCACACACAGCGACCACAGCGTTTCCAAGCTAGGATTACCATTTCCCGCTTCCAGCTGCGAGAGTGTCGATTTTGCAATTCCCGCGCGACGGGCAATTTCTGCCAGCGATAAACCGGTGCGCTGACGTTCACGCACCAGACTTTTCGCGATCATACTGATGGGTTGGGTCATTCTCGACTCCATGTTCTTTATATCGAACGAATCGTTCGACTTGTAAATCAAACTGATTATGTTCATTATAATGGAAACTCGTTCGATATGGCTAAAACGGTATGAAACATTATTTTTCCAGCCTCAAAGGCGACACGATTAAAGCGATATTTTTAGTGTGCCTGGCCGTCGGCGTGGTAGGCATGTCCTACGGTTCGCTGGCAATGGCTTACGGCTTCCCGATTTGGGTGCCCTTTGTACTCTCGATTACAGTACTGGCCGGAGCTTCTGAATTTATGTTTATCGGTATTATCGCCAGCGGCGGAAATCCGTTAGCGGCAGCGGCGGCCGGGTTACTGGTGAATGCCCGACATGTACCGTTTGGCGTGACGGTACGCGATCTGGTCGGCACTCGCGCCGCCAGCTTTCTAGGCTGTCATATCATGAACGATGAAAGCGTGGTGTTCGGCCTGTCGCAGAAAACACCGGAACAACGTAAAGCCGCCTACTGGTTATGCGGTCTGGGCGTCGCCATTTTCTGGCCGATTGGCACACTGATCGGCGCCGGTGTCGGCAAGCTGCTCCCGGCACCTGAAACCATTGGTCTGGATGCCGTTTTCCCTGCCATTTTGTTGGCCTTAGTGGTTCCAGCTTTTAAAAACCGCACCACGCTCATCCGTGCCTGTAGCGGGGCCGCATTGTCACTCGCTTCCGTACCTTTCGCACCGGTAGGCTTGCCGGTACTGCTTTCACTGTTTGGCTTACTGACGAGGAAAAAATAATGGGCAACATGACGCTGTTTATCGTCGGTATCGCCGTGTTATCTCTGGGAACCTATTTAATGCGTTTAGGGGGAGCAAAACTGGGAGGCCGTTTAGCCTTTTCTGAACGTTCACAGGCGTTGCTTTCTGATGCTGCAACGGTGTTACTGTTCTCCGTTGCGCTGGCAACCACCTTTTATGAAGGCGAACACTTTGCCGGCATGGCGCGCGTGCTGGGCGTGGCTTTTGCGGTGTTTCTCGCCTGGCGTAAGACGCCATTGATTGTGGTGATTATCGCTGCAGCAGTGGTAACCGCACTGCTGAGAATGGCGGGTATAAACTAAAAAAGCGCCTCAAGGGCGCTCTTTCGACAGTACTGAGGTATCTTATTTCAGCAGTTCAGCGGTCATGTGCACGCGGTTGCCGGTGTAAGCCTGAGTGATTTTGTAATCGCTGGCACCTGCACGTTCAGCCTGAGCGGCGATTTTTGCTTCAGCGCTTTCCAGCGTAGAACCGGTTGCGGTAACTGTCTGAGCAGCGAAAGAACCGAAAGACGTAGCCAGAGCGATAACTGCGACAAAAGTTTTGATGCTTTTCATGATATAAACCCTTTCACTTAGTTGTTTTAGTAAGGCACCGTGCCTTGATGTGATAAATAGTAGCCTTCATATCACGCAACTAAAAGCGGAAGGATTTGCCTATCTTATTCAAATTAACTGAACAATTATTACTCAGCGATCAACCGCTGCGGATGGGTGTAGATCGTCGCCCTGCCCGGTTTGCAAAAACCCACCAGCGTCAGGTTACAACGTTCGGCAACTTCTACGGCAAGCGTTGTCGCGGCTGAGACAGCAAACAGGATCTCCACGCCACACATCGCCGACTTTTGCACCATCTCGTAGCTGGCGCGGCTGGAGACTAATACTGCGCCCGCCCGCCAGGCTTCCCCTTCGATAGCACGTCGTCCCAGCAGTTTATCCAGCGCCACATGACGCCCGACATCTTCATGTCCACCCGCCAGATGGCCTGACGGCTGTACCCAGGCAGCCGCGTGCGTGCAGCCTGTCAGTTGCCCCACGGGCTGGAAATCAGGGAGATGCCTTAAGGCGTTATCGAGATGTGCCAGATCGAATGTCTGGGTAAACGGCAGAGGCTGGACCGGCTTGCCAATGTCATTGAGTTGTTCAACGCCGCAAACGCCACAACCGGTACGACCGGCCAGTGCACGACGCCGCTCCTTCAGCCCCATAAATCGACGACTGGACAGCTCAACCTGCACTTCTAATCCGTTACAGGAAGGCACCACTTCCATTGCGTAGATATCCTGCGGGCGCTCAATAATGCCTTCAGAAAGTGAAAAGCCCAGCGCAAAGTGCTCAAGATCTTTCGGTGACGCCATCATCACCACGTGCGAAATCCCGTTGTAAACCAGCGCAACCGGCACTTCTTCAGCGACCTCATCTGGCTGAGGATGTTGCAAATCCTCGCGTTTCCAGAGAGTCAACTGACGCGATCCTGCACAATTCATCACATTTTTGACTTCTTCTTGATGGATTTTATTCACTTTCTTTTAACCATATTGGAACACACATACCAACATTGTGGTATTCTTTACAAACCCCTCCTGGACGGAGGGAAATTCACCCAATTCTGGACCTTTGCGGTCCCGTCCGCAAAGAAAAATAACAACCACTTCCCTCGCGCTCGAGTAACGGAAAAGTGAAGGGAACGTGACAATGTCGAAACAAGGAGCGAACCATGCAGGTCAGCAGAAGGCAGTTCTTTAAGATCTGCGCTGGCGGTATGGCAGGCACCACGGCAGCGGCACTGGGTTTTGCACCCGGCGTAGCGCTCGCGGAAACACGGCAATATAAACTGCTGCGCACCCGCGAAACCCGTAACACCTGCACTTACTGTTCCGTTGGCTGTGGACTGTTAATGTACAGTCTCGGTGACGGAGCAAAAAACGCCAAAGCATCCATCTTCCATATCGAAGGGGACCCGGATCACCCGGTGAACCGTGGCGCGCTGTGCCCGAAAGGGGCAGGACTTGTGGACTTCATCCACTCCGAAAGCCGCCTGAAATTCCCGGAATACCGCGCACCAGGCTCTGATAAGTGGCAACAGATTAGCTGGGATGAGGCATTTGACCGCATCGCTAAGCTGATGAAAGAAGACCGCGACGCAAACTACGTTGCACAAAACGCCGAAGGCGTAACCGTTAACCGCTGGCTTTCCACCGGGATGCTGTGTGCTTCCGCTTCCAGTAACGAAACCGGCTATTTAACGCAAAAATTCTCCCGCGCGCTCGGTATGCTCGCGGTCGACAACCAGGCACGCGTCTGACACGGACCAACGGTAGCAAGTCTTGCTCCAACATTTGGTCGCGGTGCGATGACCAACCACTGGGTCGACATTAAAAACGCCAACCTCGTTGTGGTGATGGGCGGTAACGCCGCTGAAGCTCACCCGGTCGGGTTCCGCTGGGCGATGGAAGCCAAAATACACAACGGCGCGAAGCTGATTGTTATCGATCCTCGCTTTACGCGAACCGCAGCGGTAGCTGATTTCTATGCGCCGATTCGTTCCGGTACTGACATTGCCTTCTTGTCAGGCGTCTTGTTGTACCTGCTGAACAACGAAAAATTCAACCGCGAATACACTGAGGCCTATACCAACGCCAGCCTGATCGTGCGTGAGGATTACGGTTTCGAAGATGGCCTGTTCACTGGCTACGACGCGGACAAACGCAAGTATGACAAAACCAGTTGGAACTACGAGCTGGATGAAAAAGGCTTCGCCAAACGCGATGTCACCCTGCAACACCCGCGCTGCGTGTGGAACCTGCTGAAACAGCACGTTTCCCGCTACACGCCGGATGTCGTAGAAAACATCTGCGGTACGCCAAAGGCTGATTTCCTGAAAGTGTGCGAATACATCGCAGAAACCAGCGTCAAAGACAAAACCGCGTCGTTCCTGTATGCACTCGGCTGGACGCAGCACTCAGTTGGTGCGCAAAACATCCGTACCATGGCGATGATCCAGTTGCTGCTTGGCAACATGGGGATGGCCGGCGGCGGTGTTAACGCCCTGCGCGGTCACTCCAACATTCAGGGTCTGACCGACTTAGGCCTGCTGTCACAAAGCCTGCCGGGCTATATGACGCTGCCCAGCGAGAAACAAACTGACCTGCAAACCTACCTTGCCGCCAACACGCCAAAACCGTTGCTGGAAGGTCAGGTGAACTACTGGGGCAACTACCCGAAATTCTTCGTTTCGATGATGAAAGCCTTCTTTGGCGATAAAGCGACAGCGGAAAACAGCTGGGGCTTCGACTTGCTGCCGAAGTGGGATAAAGGGTACGACGTTCTGCAATACTTCGAGATGATGAACCAGGGCAAAGTGAATGGCTATATCTGCCAGGGCTTTAATCCGGTCGCGTCATTCCCGAATAAAAACAAGGTCGTGGCTTCACTGTCCAAACTGAAATTCCTGGTCACCATCGACCCGCTCAACACCGAAACGTCTACCTTCTGGCAGAACCATGGTGAGTCGAACGATGTGGACCCGTCGAAAATCCAGACCGAAGTATTCCGTCTGCCGTCCACCTGCTTCGCCGAAGAGAACGGTTCTATCGTTAACTCCGGTCGTTGGTTGCAGTGGCACTGGAAAGGCGCAGACGCCCCGGGGATTGCCGTTACCGATGGTGAAATCCTCGCCGGTATCTTCCTGCGCATGCGCAAGATGTATGCCGAGCAGGGTGGCGCGAACCCGGAACAGGTGCTGAGCATGACCTGGAACTACTCCACCCCACACGAACCGGCTTCGGAAGAAGTGGCGATGGAGAGCAACGGTAAAGCGCTGGCCGACATTACCGACCCGGCAACCGGCGCGGTTATCGTCAAGAAAGGCCAACAGCTTAGCTCGTTCGCCCAACTGCGTGACGACGGCACCACGTCCAGCGGCTGCTGGATTTTTGCCGGGAGCTGGACGCCGGAAGGCAACCAGATGGCACGTCGCGATAACGCCGACCCATCAGGCCTTGGCAACACGCTGGGCTGGGCATGGGCGTGGCCGCTCAACCGACGCATTCTGTATAACCGCGCCTCCGCTGATCCGCAGGGGAATCCGTGGGATCCAAAACGTCAGATCCTGAAATGGGATGGGGCGAAGTGGAGCGGGATGGATATTCCGGACTACAGCGCCGCCGCACCGGGCAGTAACGTTGGGCCGTTCATCATGCAGCCGGAAGGGATGGGACGCCTGTTTGCTATCGATAAGATGGCGGAAGGTCCGTTCCCGGAACACTACGAGCCGTTTGAAACGCCGCTGGGGACTAACCCGCTGCACCCGAACGTTATCTCAAACCCTGCCGCGCGTATCTTCAAAGATGACGCGGAAGCGCTGGGTAAAGCGGATAAATTCCCGTACGTCGGTACGACCTACCGTCTGACCGAGCACTTCCACTACTGGACCAAGCATGCGCTGCTCAATGCCATCGCACAGCCAGAACAGTTTGTGGAAATCGGCGAGAAGCTGGCGAATAAGCTCGGCATCTCTCATGGCGATACCGTCAAAGTCTCCTCTAACCGCGGCTACATTAAAGCCAAAGCAGTGGTGACCAAACGTATTCGCACGCTGAAGGCCAACGGTAAGGATATCGACACCATCGGTATTCCGATTCACTGGGGCTACGAAGGTGTGGCGAAAAAAGGCTTTATCGCTAACACGTTAACGCCATTCGTCGGTGATGCGAACACGCAGACGCCGGAATTTAAGTCCTTCCTCGTGAACGTGGAAAAGGTGTAACGGAGACGACCTATGGCTTATCAATCGCAAGACATCATTCGTCGTTCCGCCACTAACGGTTTCACCCCCGCGCCTCAGGCGCGGGACCATCAGGAAGAAGTGGCGAAGCTTATCGACGTCACCACCTGTATCGGCTGTAAAGCGTGTCAGGTGGCGTGTTCTGAATGGAACGACATCCGTGATGAAGTGGGCAACAACGTTGGGGTGTACGACAACCCGGCTGATTTGACCGCCAAATCCTGGACGGTGATGCGCTTCTCGGAAGTGGAACAAGACGACAAACTGGAGTGGCTTATCCGCAAGGATGGCTGTATGCACTGTGCCGATCCGGGCTGCCTGAAGGCGTGTCCGGCTGAAGGCGCAATCATTCAGTATGCCAACGGTATCGTCGACTTCCAGTCTGAGCAGTGCATCGGCTGTGGCTACTGCATCGCGGGCTGCCCGTTCGATGTGCCGCGCCTCAACCCGGAAGACAACCGCGTCTACAAATGTACGCTGTGCGTTGACCGTGTTGTGGTCGGGCAAGAACCGGCCTGCGTGAAGACCTGCCCAACAGGCGCCATTCATTTCGGCACCAAAGAGTCGATGAAAACGCTGGCAGGCGAGCGTGTGGCGGAGCTGAAAACGCGTGGTTACGAAAACGCGGGTCTGTACGATCCAGCAGGCGTTGGCGGTACTCACGTCATGTACGTATTGCACCATGCTGACAAGCCGAATCTGTATCACGGCCTGCCGGAGAACCCGGAAATCAGCGCCACCGTGAAATTCTGGAAAGGCATCTGGAAACCTCTCGCAGCCGTCGGCTTTGCAGCGACATTTGCGGCCAGTATCTTCCATTACGTCGGTGTAGGCCCGAACCGCGCGGAAGAGGAAGAAGACAACCTGCATGAAGAAAAAGACGAGGTGCGCAAATGAAACGACGTGACACCATCGTGCGCTACACGGCGCCGGAACGCATCAACCACTGGGTAACCGCCTTCTGCTTCATTCTGGCGGCAGTGAGCGGGATGGGCTTTCTCTTCCCGTCTTTTAACTGGCTGATGCACATCATGGGCACGCCGCAACTGGCGCGAATTGTGCACCCGTTTGTCGGCGTTGTCATGTTTGCCTCGTTTATCATCATGTTTTTCCGTTACTGGCACCACAATCTAATCAATCGGGATGATATCTTTTGGGCGAAGAATATTCGTAAGATTGTCGTCAACGAGGAAGTAGGTGACACGGGACGTTATAACTTCGGCCAGAAATGCGTATTCTGGGCGGCGATTATCTTCCTGGTCCTGTTGCTGGTGAGCGGAGTGGTCATCTGGCGTCCGTATTTTGCGCCTGCTTTCTCAATCCCGGTGATCCGATTCGCGTTAATGCTGCATTCATTTGCCGCAGTAGCGCTAATTGTGGTTATCATGGTGCACATTTACGCCGCCCTTTGGGTGAAAGGCACCATTACCGCGATGGTGGAAGGATGGGTTACCAGTTCATGGGCGAAGAAACATCACCCGCGCTGGTACCGTGAAGTCCGCCAGAAACAGGAAAAGTCATCTGAATGAGTATTCGCATAATCCCGCAAGATGAGCTGGAGAAGAGCGAGAAACGCACGGCGGATATGATTCCGCCGTTATTATTCCCCAGACTCAAAAATTTGTATAACCGCCGCGCTGAACGTCTGCGCGAGCTGGCCGAGAACAACCCGCTGGGCGATTACCTGCGCTTTGCCGCGCTGATCGCCCACGCACAGGAAGTGGTGCTGTACGACCATCCGCTGCAGATGGATCTGACCGCGCGCATCAAAGAAGCGAACGATCAGGGCAAACCGCCGCTGGATATCCACGTCCTGCCACGCGACAAGCACTGGCAAAAGCTGCTGCAGTCGTTGATTGCTGAGCTGAAGCCAGAGATGAGCGGTCCGGCGCTCGCCGTGATCGAGAATCTGGAAAAAGCCTCAGAGCAGGAGCTGGAGCTGATGGCCAGTGCGCTGTTTGCCTCTGATTTTGCCTCCGTCAGCAGCGACAAAGCACCGTTCATTTGGGCTGCCCTGTCGCTCTACTGGGCGCAGATGGCAAGCCTGATCCCCGGAAAAGCCCGTGCGGAATACGGTGAACAGCGTCAGTACTGCCCGGTGTGTGGTTCAATGCCGGTCTCGAGCATGGTGCAAATCGGTACCACCCAGGGTCTGCGTTATCTGCACTGCAACCTGTGCGAAACCGAGTGGCACGTGGTGCGCGTGAAGTGCAGCAACTGCGAGCAGAGCCGTGATTTGAACTACTGGTCACTGGATAACGAACAGGCGGCGATCAAAGCTGAAAGCTGCGGCGACTGTGGGACTTACCTGAAGATTCTCTATCAGGAAAAAGACCCGAAAGTCGAAGCCGTGGCCGACGATCTCGCTTCACTGATGCTGGACGCGCACATGGAGCAAGAGGGCTTTGCCCGCAGCTCCATCAACCCGTTCCTGTTCCCGGGTGAAGGGGAGTAAGGTCTTCACACTACCGGGCGGCGTAGGTCGCCCGGGTTATAATGTATACGGTGTGACCACACCGGATAGGCCTGCAAAATCCTTAGTATTTCGCGTAACCAGCGTAAGACGATGAATCTGTGCTGTTGCCAAAATAATGGCATCCGGCAATTTCATCCCATATTCCTGTCTGATACTCACGCTTCGTTCAGCAATATCCTGTGAAACGCCGATCACGTTAAAAGCACCTAGCGCAACACGAGTACGGGCTTCCTGATGGTATTTTTTTGCACCCACCATCACCTCCATCCATGTAATGAGGCTGATTGCATTCTGCGGCGGCCATGTTTCTATCGCTAGTTTTGCTTCATTTCTCCCGCTAAACAGGTCGATGAGGATGTTGGTGTCAAAAAGTGCGGATCCTTTGACCATTACCATTCCTCACGGAGTTTACGCTGGTATTCAACACCATCTTCCTCACAGCCTTGCCACAGCCCAAGAGCACGTGAAATTGTGGTTTCGGCCTGATCCTGCCTCTCAAGATACTGTTCAACGGCCTCCCGTAAAAGTTCTGCTCGCGGCAGGTTGCGCTGCACCTTGAGATCATCAAGACGTTTAATCACTTCGTCTGATAAATCGAGTAAAATTCTGCCCATATCCATCCCAGCCATCATACTCACATATACCTCCAGTATATCATCAGCGATTAATTTCCATACAACATACACCTGGAAAAAGCGGGAAAATAGCTTTTACGTGAACGATTTTTACTTTTGCGAGCCGCTTTCCAGAATCATAACGCCCCTTTTTTTCCCATTTTCATTTGTGAGTATCCAGGTTATAAACCTGTATATCCATACAGATAAGAGTATTTAAAAATGGCACTGGAAAGCGGGATTGCGCAGTTAGTTGAGGCATTTATCGCGGCGGGACGCCCTTCTTCCCGCGAACAGAATATTGATGACCGGAGAGCGGGCTATATTGCCAGTACGGCGTTGGCCGGAGAAACAGAAACCCGCGTACAGGTTGAAGATATTGAACTCGATACCATGACGTTTCGCGTTGTTTCGCCTCTTAACTCTGCGGAAACGCTGCCCTGCGTCATTTACTATCATGGCGGATGTTTTGTCAGCGGTGGGTTTGCTACGCATGATAACCAACTAAGGCAGCTCGCCTGGTTCAGCGGCTGTCGGGTCATTGCAGTACAGTACCGCCTTGCGCCAGAGCATACTTTCCCGGCAGCACATAACGACGCTGAAACCGGGGCCAATATCATCTGGAAATATGCCCAGAAACTGGGAGTCGATCGCGAGCGCATAACCCTTGCTGGCGACAGCGCGGGCGGGCACCTGGCGCTGGTCACGGCACTACGCCTGAAAGCGGCCAGGCAATGGCAACCTGCACAGCTTATGCTGATCTACCCGATGCTGGACGCAACCGCCAGGTTTGCGAGCTATGACCATAATGGACAGGATTACATTATCACCCGCGACACGCTGCTTTCGGGCTATGAGATGTATATGCCGAACACCGATCCATTGCATCCCGAAGTCAGCCCACTCTGGCGTGAAGACTTCAACGGTTTACCGCCCACGCACATCATTACTGCCGAATTCGACCCACTGTGCGATGAAGGAGAGGCTCTGTTTCACCAGCTCCAGAAGCAAGGTGTGGACTGCACCTGTCAGCGCTATCCCGGCGTTATCCACGGATTTTTTCAGTTAGGAGGCGTAAGCCAGACAGCGCGAAACGCAATGCGCGACGTGGCCTGGCGTGTTAAAAGCCCATCAGCGGAGATAATTTCTTAATATTCAATGTTGTTTTCAACTTGAAAACATGATGGCATTGCGTTAGATTGTTTTCAGGTTGAAAACTATGTAATGGAACTACATCGTGCATGTTATCAGCCGAAAACCATTCAATGAGAGTATGCTCATGTATCCAAACCATGGGCTTGCTCTCTCTGAGTTGCTGAATGTTTTGGAGAAAAAAACATTCAATCACCCTGAAGAGATGAAACAGTATATTCCTTCTCTTGATAATTTTAAGTACAGGAATAAATGGTGGGTAATTGATGTTTCTGGTAACAACCTGAGACTCATTGCCTACATAGATTTCAGGTTACATAAGGTATTTGTGAAGCATATCGTTCTCCACGCCGAATATGACAAACTGACAGAATATTATCGGGGCCATAAAGAATGAGATCTCATCGTCATATGGACGCAGCCAGCGCAAAAAAGATCGTTGATACCTTCAGTTGTGCTGTAAAAACGATCCCTCTTTTGGGGGAAGAACGCAATGAAACGGAGTATCGAAGGGCACTAGCGCTAGTAGAGTTTCTGGTTGACCACGACGATCTTGAAAACCCACTATTTGAATTACTTAGTGCCCGAATCAGTGAATACGAAAAACATGCACCAGAATTCAGAGCGCTCAATCAACACCTGAAACAAATTCCCCCTGGCGTTTCCGTATTGCGTACGCTCATGGATCAGTACGGATTAAAAGCCACCGACCTCGCCAACGAGCTTGGTTCTAAATCGAACGTCAGCAACATCCTAAATGGCCGTAGAGCACTGACTGTAAGCCATATTAAAGCGCTTGCAGAACGCTTTAAACTTCCGGCAGATGCATTTATCGAGTAGAGGGTATCCCCCTACTCTTCCTCGTTACCGCCCTCTTCATATGCGCCAAACGGTTTTGCGGGTAGCACAATGTAAGTACCTTCAAACACGACGCCCGCCGTGTCATCGCCAAATACCCCGACCTGCATCTGCACGCGCGCCTTGCGGCCTCTTGCCAGACGATCAAGGTCACCGCTCAGCGAGCCCAGATCGGCAATAGCAGTTGGTTTCCCGGTGATTGGCCTGCTGTATCGGATATGCGCGTCGGCGAGGATAATCGTTCCCCCCAGATGACGCTCACGCAGCATCAGCCAGATAAGTCCCCAGCCCGTTAGCGTCGCCAGTGAAAACAGGCTTCCGGCAAACAGCGTGTGGTGCGGATTCTGATTGCCCGTCTCGGGCATCGTGGTAATAAATTTCTGCCCGGTGTACTGCTGAATACGCACGCCCATTTTCTCACTCAACGGAATATGTTCGTACCAGGCTTGCTGTAGCTGTCCGCACCAGTCACCGCGATGGAGAATATCGTCCAGCGTCGCAATGGGCTTAATCATCAAAAAGTGGCGCACCGGCGTGGTTTGCGGTGTGGTGATTTCCCCCTGGCTCACAAAACCGAGCTTGGCGAAAAATTCGACCGCATCTTCACGGGCGCTACAGGTGACGCGCTTGACCCCTTCCTGACGCGCCACAGACTCCAGAGTCATCGCCATCAGCGTGCCCAACCCTTTCTCTTGCACGGAAGGGTCTACTGCCATAAAGCGTATGGAAGCTTCGTTATCCGCATTGATATACAGACGCCCTACCGCAACCAGATTCCCCTCTTCGTCCACCACCATCTGGTGATGCGCCATCGCGTCCCAGGCATCCCGTTCGGAGCCTTTTGGCTGGTGCAAAGGTTTACGCAGCATCTCCCAGCGAAACTGGTAGTAGCGCTCCAATTCTTCTTCTGTTTGCGGTACTCGAAGGTGATACATAGTTGTATTCTCTCTTGTTACCCGCGACCACGCCGGAAGCTGGTTCATACTTGTAACCAGAACGTCACGGGGCCATCATTTACCAGCGAAACCTGCATATCAGCAGCGAATCGCCCGGTTTGCGTATTCATTTCCTGTTGGCGGCAACGCTCAACAAAGTACTCATACAGCGCTTCTGCCCGCTCGGGCGCTGCGCCTTTCGAAAACCCCGGGCGCATGCCGCGTTCGGTATCTGCCGCCAGCGTAAACTGTGAAACCACCAGCACGCTGCCGCCTGACTGCTGCACGTTGAGGTTCATTTTGCCTTCGGCATCGCTAAAGATTCGATAGCCGAGTACGCGCTCGCACAGGCGGTTCGCTTTCTGTTCGTCATCATCCCTTTCGACACCTAACAGGACCAAAAGTCCTGGGCCAATTTCACCCGTCACCTCGCCCTCCACGGTGACGCTGGCACGGGTTACGCGCTGAATTAATGCAATCATGGTTGCTCTGCTTCTTCTTGTTCTGCGGCTTGTTTAAGTTTGCGGTATTCCCCGAGAGTGACAGTTATTTCCGCGCCTAGCAAGACGATACACCACGTCCAGTAAACCCAGACGAATAAAATGGGGATCACCGCCAGGACGCCGTAAATGAGCTGATACGACGGGAACATCGTGATGTAGAGCGCAAATCCTTTCTTCCCGGCTTCGAACAACACGGCGGCCACAAAAGCGCCAATCACCGCATCACGATTAGGGACGCGCGTAGTCGGTACAATGCTGTAGAGGAGCCAGAATGAGAGCCAGGAAAGCACCAGCGGGAAAATACGCAGGACGTTATCAATCACCGTGTTGAGATCGCTGGCCCAGCGCAATGACAACAGATAAGAGCTGATCGCCAGACTGGCTCCCGCCAGCAGCGGCCCCAGCGTTAAAATCATCCAGTAGACGGCGAAAGAGTAAACTTTGGGACGCGTGCGCCTGCTGCGCCAGATAGTATTCAGCGCGTTATCAATGGCATACATCAGCAATAATGCTGTGACAATCAGCCCGCATGCCCCGACTGCCGTCATTTTGTTCGAGTTGGCGACAAACTGTTCGATATAACGTTGAATGACGTCTCCCGTCGCCGGGATAAAGTTTGCGAAAATAAAATGACGTAGCTGGACACTGACGTCGGAAAACATCGGAAATGCGGCGAAAAGCGCAAATACGACGGCAATAAGCGGCACTAATGAGAGCAATGAAACGTAGGCAAGATTCCCTGCCAGCGTCGTCATGTTGTCCTCATCAATCCGCTGCCATAGTAGCTTCAGCCAGTCTCGTACAGGACGCGTATGATGCCTGGCCTGTTGCCGAACATTTTTTAGCATAACAACGTCGCGAAATAGTCAGGAATCGTCTTTTTATCGACGACCTGGATACTGGTGATCCCTAACCGGTTAGCCCCTTCAATATTATCGGCGTTATCGTCAAAAAAGACCGCATCCTGCGCAGAAAAACCTTCAGACTGCAGGACGTGCTGGTAAATTCGCGCTTCCGGTTTACGCATGCCCAGGTCCTGGGAAAGATAAATATGGTCAGCAGCCTGACGGATCTCGGGATATTCATCCGGCCAAAACGTGGTGTGCAGGCGGTTAGTATTTGATAACACAACGACACGATGCCCCTGCTCACGCAGCTTATGCATGATGTCGATAACCTCAGGGCGCAAGGCGACAAACACGGCCTGCCAGCCGTGAGAGAACTGCTCGTAACTTAGCGGCAGCGCCATCTCGTGACATAGTGCCTCGGCAAAGGCTTCATCCGTTATTTCGCCTCGCTCGTGCTGGTGAAAAGCCTCCCCCATGGTGAAACTTTGCTTTAGCGAAGCCAACGGTACACGACTTAGATCGCTCCATGTGCCCAACACGCGGTTGAAGTCGATATCGACAATCACATTACCCAAATCAAAGATATAGAGCATGCCCTTCTCCTTATTCGCCGTGGATGAATAACTGTAGCGGGAAAGGAGAAGTTTGACTATGTGAGAGTGATGGCTGCGAAGTTATCGGGCCATCATTGGGAAGAATTACACAGCCAGAGCATCATCCTGTGAAGGACTCACCTGCACAATTTCCACCTGCTGTGACTGGAGTAAATTGTGCAATGCCGGACCTGGGTATTCATCAGTAAACAGCGCAGTTACCTGCGACACATTACCAATTTCTACCGCGGCAGAAGCCGTATATTTCGTATGATCCGCTGCCAGCAGAATGTGTCTTGAATGCGACATCATCGTTTTCACTACGCTGGCCTCGTTAACATCAAACTCCAGCAGTGCGCCGTCACTTTCAATCGCGCCAACGCTGGTAACCAGGTAGTCGGCCCGAAAATCAGCCACAAATGCCGAAGCAGAAGGACCAATGATGCCGCTGTTGTGCGGGCGTAACGTTCCCCCCGGCACCATGACTTCAAAACGCGGATTGTTATACAGAATATGCGCCACGCGCAGGCTGTTGGTGATGATGCGCAAATGGTTATGGTTTAACAGCGCGCGGGCCACCTGCTCCACGGTGGTGCCTATGGTAATAAACACCGTCGAACCGTCAGGAATATAGTCAGCCACCGCCTCCGCGATGGCTTTCTTCTCTTCCGTCCACGAGACTTCACGCTGCTCAAACGCCGTATTCACCACGCTGGAGGCTCTGCCCGCCCCACCATGATGACGCGTAATTAATCCCTGCTCGCTGAGTTTACGAATATCACGACGCACGGTCTGCGTGGACACGTCCAGCAGGCTGGCCAGCTCGTCGATATTCATATAACCGCGCTCGCTAATCAGCATCAACAGCTGATCGTGCCGCGGGTTACCGGTCAGTTCGGTAAGACTCATGAAATTTCCTCGAAAAACCATTGCCCTGGCATTTTATACAAAAAGTGACAGAAAAGATCGGGTTTGATCACAGTCAGGGATTCCAGCCCTTCCTCCCGGACGCGTGCATTTTAGCGCAGCAACCCCACTGGCGAACCTGACCGCGTCTTCCGGGGCATCACCACCCGCCAGGCTGAATGCAAGCGCACCGTGGAAAACGTCTCCGGCCCCCGTAGTATCCACTACGTCGACTTTAAATCCAGATTGATGCTGCAACGTATTATTTTTTATCCAGTCACAGCCCTCACTGCCACGCGTCACATAAACATGACCATTTGTGAGCGTTTGCGATTTTTTTAGTCCAACGACAGGATCGGTTATCCCGGTTAAACGCGCCAGACCCGGTTCAGAGAACGCCGCATGATCGCTCAACGCCACCAGCTCACTGATATCTTGTGGCGTGACGTCACCATCCAGTACCGTCATCACTCCCGCCCGACGCGCCAGCGTGAACGCCTGCCTGGCGCCTTCGTGCCAGCGAACATCCGCCAGAACCACATCCCACTGCGAAAAATCGATCTCGTTGAGCCAGTCAGCGTCATGCAGTAAGTCCGGGCTGGGGTAGTTAACGATAATACGCTCCCCTTGCGCATCCACCATAATCGCCGATTGTGAAGACTTTGCCCCCGCATAGCGCCGGGTGTAGCGGGTGTTTACCCCCAGGGATTCCAGCTCCGCCAGCAGGCTGTTTCCGGTGTCGTCATCGCCCACACGGCCAATAAAGTCCACCTGCGCGCCCAGCTTCGCTGCAGCCACTGCGGCCGTTGCAGCAGGCCCGCCGCCCACTTCGGTATAGCGCTTCGCCACATATTTACCTCCTTCAGTCGGTAAACCTTCTACGTAATAGATGCGATCCATCACGGTAATACCCACACAAGCAACACGAATCATGGTCATTCCTTAGGCGTTTCAAGATGGGATCATTTTAATTTCACAAAATGTTTAAAAAGTGACGGCTGTCAATTTTTTGACCATAAATTACAAATACGATCAAAAACAGACAAAAACAAACGACCTTAAATGACAAAAAATGACATCCACGTCTCAGGAGAACGTTATGGCAGTTATAGCATTTATCGGATTAGGTCAGATGGGTTCACCCATGGCGAGCAACTTGCTGAAGCAGGGTCATCAACTCAGCGTCTTTGACGTTAACCCGGATGCCGTTCAGCGCCTGGTGGAAAAAGGAGCCCAACCTGCCAACAGCCCGGCTCAGGCAGCAAAAGGGGCAGAATTTGTTATCACCATGCTGCCAAACGGCGATCTGGTGCGCAGCGTACTGTTCGGCGAGCAGGGTATCTGTGAAAGCCTTTCCCCACAGGCATTAGTGATTGATATGTCGACTATTCACCCACTGCAAACCGACAAACTGATCGCCGATATGCGTGCCAAAGGCTTCGACATGATGGATTGCCCGGTTGGACGTACCTCCGATCACGCTATCGCGGGAACGCTGTTATTGCTGGCGGGTGGCACGGCGGAGCAGGTAGAACGCGCCACACCGGTTCTGATGGCGATGGGTAATGAATTGATCAACGCAGGCGGTCCCGGTATGGGCATTCGCGTCAAGCTCATCAATAACTACATGAGCATCGCGTTAAACGCCCTGTCTGCCGAAGCCGCCGTGTTGTGCGAAGCGCTCGGCCTCTCCTTCGATGTGGCCTTGCAAGTCATGAGCGGCACTCCCGCCGGGAAAGGCCACTTCACTACATCATGGCCGAACAAAGTGCTGAAAGGCGATCTTTCCCCGGCCTTCATGATCGATTTAGCTCATAAGGATCTTGGCATCGCTCTGGACGTTGCCAACCAATTACACGTACCGATGCCGCTCGGCGCCGCCTCCCGCGAAGTCTATAACCAGGCGCGCGCCGCAGGTCGTGGCCGGGAAGACTGGACCGCCATTCTTGAACAGGTTCGCGCATCCGCCGGGCTAAATAAACACACAGATAAGTAAGGACTGAACAATGACGAAGTACACCCTGAAAGATATTACCCGCGCTTCCGGCGGTTTTGCCATGCTGGCAGTCGATCAGCGCGAAGCCATGCGCTTAATGTTTGCCGCAGCGGGTGCAAAATCCCCGGTCAATGACAGCGTGCTGACCGATTTCAAAGTCAATGCGGCAAAAATCCTGTCCCCCTATGCCTCCGCCATTCTGGTCGATCAGCAGTTCTGCTACCGCCAGGTTGTAGAGCAAAACGCGGTAGCCAAAAGCTGCGCCATGATTGTGGCCGCTGATGAGTTTATTCCGGGTAACGGAATTCCGGTCGATAGCGTAGTGATTGATAAAAAAATCAACCCGCAGGCTGTGAAGCAAGATGGTGCCAAGGCTCTCAAACTGCTGGTGCTGTGGCGTAGCGATGAAGATGCCCAACAGCGTCTGGACATGGTGAAAGAATTCAATGCGCTATGCCATTCCAATGGGCTGCTGAGCATCATCGAGCCGGTTGTTCGCCCACCGCGTCGTGGCGATAAGTTCTGCCGAGAACAAGCCATCATCGATGCCGCGAAAGAGCTGGGCGATAGCGGTGCCGATCTCTACAAGGTCGAAATGCCGCTGTACGGCAAAGGAACCCAACAGGAATTGCTTAGCGCCTCTCAGCGCCTGAATGAAAACATCAACATGCCGTGGGTCATTCTCTCCTCTGGTGTGGATGAAAAACTGTTCCCACGCGCGGTCAGCGTAGCAATGACCGCAGGCGCATCCGGCTTCCTGGCCGGGCGTGCGGTCTGGTCATCCGTTGTGGGCCTGCCGGATACCGAACTGATGCTGCGTGATGTTTCCGCACCGAAGTTGCAGCGTCTGGGCGATATCGTCGACGAAATGATGGCCCGCCGCTAATAGAGGATCAAAGCATGAAATGGTTTAACACCCTAAGCCACAACCGCTGGCTGGAACAAGAAACCGATCGCATCTTTAACTTTGGTAAGAACGCGGCGGTGCCCACTGGGTTTGGTTGGTTAGGAAACAGTGGTCAGGTCAGAGCGGATATGGGAACACATCTGTGGATCACCGCCCGCATGCTGCACGTCTATTCCGTTGCCGCCTCCATGGGTCGCCCAGGTGCATATCAACTCGTCGACCACGGCATTAAGGCGCTGAACGGCGCGCTACGTGACACACGCTACGGCGGTTGGTACGCCTGCGTTAATGACGAAGGCGTGATGGATGCCTCCAAGCAGGGTTATCAGCATTTCTTCGTCTTACTTGGCGCGGCAAGCGCGGTCACTACCGGTCATCCACAGGCCAGAAAATTGCTGGATGACGCCATCGAGGTGATTGAGAAGTACTTCTGGAGCGAAGACGAACAAATGTGCCTGGAGTCCTGGGACGAAGCCTTCAGCCAGACAGAAGATTATCGCGGCGGCAACGCTAACATGCACGCGGTCGAGGCTTTCCTGATCGTGTATGACGTGACTCATGACCGTAAATGGCTCGATCGCGCACTGCGTATCGCTTCGGTGATTATTCACGACGTGGCCCGTAGCGGGGAGTACCGCGTCAATGAACACTTCGATTCACAGTGGAATCCAATCCGCGATTACAACAAGGACAACCCAGCTCACCGTTTCCGCGCCTACGGTGGCACGCCGGGTCACTGGATCGAGTGGGGCCGCCTGATGCTGCATCTACATGCCGCGCTGGAAGCTCGCTTCGAAACGCCTCCTGCCTGGCTGCTGGAAGATGCAAAAGGACTTTTCCACGCCACTATCCGCGACGCCTGGGCACCGGACGGCGCAGACGGTTTTGTCTATTCGGTGGATTGGGACGGCAAACCGATCGTTCGCGAAAGAGTGCGTTGGCCGATAGTCGAAGCGATGGGCACCGCCTACGCCCTGTACACCCTCACAGGCGACAGCCAGTACGAAGCCTGGTACCAGAAATGGTGGGATTACTGCATCACCTACCTGATGGATTACGAGACCGGTTCATGGTGGCAGGAGCTGGACACCGATAACAAGGTGACCACCAAAGTCTGGGACGGCAAGCAGGACATTTATCACCTGCTGCACTGCCTGGTGATCCCGCGTCTGCCGCTGGCTCCGGGCCTTGCTCCGGCTGTTGCCGCCGGTCTGCTGGATATCAACGCTAAATAAGTAACAAGGTGGGCTGCCATGCATAGCGGTGGAAAAACCATACATCTTCAGGCCGGACACTATCAGGCGAAAATCGTCACGGTTGGCGCTGGGCTAGCGGAATTGACGCACCGTGGGCGTCATATCGTTATTCCCCACAAACCGGAAGAAATGCCGCTGGCACACTTGGGGAAAGTGTTAATCCCCTGGCCAAACCGCGTTGTAGACGGCAGCTATCACTATAACGGCAAGGATTACCAGCTTGCCGTTAACGACTCAGTTTCACATACCGCCATTCATGGGTTACTGGCCTGGCGGGACTGGCAGATTACCCAGCAGTCGGCATCGGAAGTGTCGCTGACGATTTTTCTGCCGCCTTCTTATGGTTATCCCTTCGCGCTGGTTTCAGAGGTGATTTACCGACTGGAGGCAACCCGTGGACTGCACGTTTTTATCCGCACACAGAATGTGGGTGACGAAATCGCGCCGTATGGCGCGGGCGCACATCCCTATTTGACCTGTAATCTGCAACCCATTGATGACTGTGAATTAACACTCCCGGTGAGTGAAGAAACATGTGATGAACGATATTTCACCACGCCGCAACGCATTGCGCAGACCGCTATCGATCATACGTTCAGGACTCTGCCACCTGACGATGAGTGGGAAGTCAGGATGACCAGCCCATCGCAAAACATGTCCACTTTTTTACGCAGCCACCAGCCCTGGTTGCAAGTGTATACCGGCGAAAAATTGGCAAGGCGCGGCCTGGCGGTAGAACCGATGACCTGCCCGCCCGACGCCTTTAACTCCGGAATTAGCCTGATTCATCTCGCGCCCGGAGAACAACATCAGATGCATTTTTTAATCGGCAGTGAATAACAGATTTCCGACAAATTACCGAATTACCCTATGTTTACGGAGACAATAATGAATTCGCTACAACAACGGTCAACCGCCTTAGAACTCACATCATTACCTGATGGATTTGCTTTAACGTACCACCAGCGCCTGATTTTACGCCACAGCACAGAAACGCCCTGCCTGTGGATCGGCGCTGGTGTTGCCGACATTGACATGTTTCGCGGCAACTTCAGCATTAAAGACAAGCTCAATGAGAAAATTGCCCTGACCGACGCCACGGTCAGCGAGTCGCCTGACGGCTGGCGGGTGCATTTCAGCCGCGGTGATACCATCAACGCCACGCTGCATATTTCCACCGATGAACAGGGTCGCCTGAAGCTGGATCTGCACAACGGCGATCTCAACCATAACCGCATCTGGCTGCGCCTGGCCGCCAGGGCGGACGATCATATTTACGGCTGCGGCGAACAGTTTTCTTATTTCGACTTACGCGGTAAACCTTTCCCGCTGTGGACCAGCGAACAGGGCGTGGGCCGTAACAAAAACAGCTATGTCACCTGGCAGGCAGACTGTAAAGAAAATGCCGGCGGCGACTACTACTGGACCTTCTTCCCGCAACCGACCTTCGTCAGCACGCAGAAGTACTACTGCCACGTTGATAACAGTTGCTATATGAATTTCGACTTCAGCGCGCCGGAGTATCACGAACTGGCGCTGTGGGAGGACAAAACCACCCTGCGTTTTGAATGCGCTGATACCTACATCTCCCTGCTGGAAAAATTGACTGCACTGTTAGGACGCCAGCCGGAGCTGCCGGACTGGATCTACGATGGCGTCACGCTCGGTATTCAGGGCGGTACTGAGGTTTGCCAGAGCAAACTGGACACCATGCGTAACGCAGGCGTGAAAGTAAACGGCATCTGGGCGCAGGACTGGTCTGGCATCCGCATGACCTCCTTTGGCAAGCGCGTGATGTGGAACTGGAAATGGAACAGCGACAATTATCCGCAGTTGGATAGCCGTATTAAGCAGTGGAAAGAAGAAGGCGTGCAGTTCCTCTCCTACATCAACCCGTATGTTGCCAGCGATAAAGGTCTCTGTGCCGAAGCGGCCAAACACGGTTATCTGGCGAAAGATGCATCCGGCGGCGATTACCTCGTAGAGTTTGGCGAGTTTTACGGCGGCGTGGTCGATCTGACCAACCAGGAAGCCTACGACTGGTTCAAAGAGGTCATCAAGAAAAACATGATCGAACTGGGCTGCGGCGGCTGGATGGCAGATTTTGGCGAATACCTGCCGACAGATACGTATCTGCACAACGGCGTCAGCGCCGAGATCATGCACAACGCCTGGCCCGCACTGTGGGCGAAATGTAACTACGAAGCGCTACAGGAGACCGGCAAACTCGGCGAGATCCTGTTCTTTATGCGTGCGGGTTACACCGGTAGCCAGAAATACTCCACCATGATGTGGGCGGGCGATCAGAACGTGGACTGGAGCCTTGACGACGGTCTGGCTTCCGTCGTTCCCGCGGCGCTGTCGCTGGCGATGACCGGTCACGGTCTGCACCACAGCGATATCGGCGGCTACACCACCCTGTTTGACATGAAACGCAGCAAAGAACTGCTGCTGCGCTGGTGTGACTTCAGCGCCTTCACGCCGATGATGCGCACCCACGAAGGTAACCGCCCAGGCGATAACTGGCAGTTTGATGGTGATGCTGAAACCATCGCCCACTTTGCACGAATGACCACCGTGTTTACCACCCTGAAACCGTATCTCAAACAGGCCGTCACGCAAAACAGCGCTACCGGTCTGCCGGTGATGCGCCCGCTGTTCCTGCATTACGAAGACGATGCGCGGACCTATACCCTGAAATATCAGTATCTGCTGGGACAAGATCTGCTGGTTGCGCCGGTTCACGAACAAGGCAAGTCCGACTGGACCCTGTATCTGCCGGAAGATAGCTGGATAAATGTCTGGACCGGGGAAACTTACCAGGGCGGTGAAATTACCGTGGATGCGCCTATTGGCAAGCCTCCGGTGTTTTATCGCGCGAAGAGTGAATGGGCGTCACTGTTTGCCACTTTACGCAACATCTAATACGGCTCGCCCGCGGGGAAACTCGCGGGCACATGGAGAATAATAATGAGTCAGACCTCTTCTAATCCGGCAACCCTACGCTTGCCGTTCAAAGAAAAACTCGCCTATGGGATGGGTGATTTAGGTTCCAATATCCTGCTGGACATAGGTACGCTCTATTTACTCAAGTTTTATACCGATGTTCTTGGTTTACCTGGAACTTATGGCGGTATCATTTTCCTTATCGCCAAGTTTTTTACCGCGTTTACCGATATGGGGACTGGGATTATGCTCGACTCGCGCCGCAAAATCGGCCCGAAAGGCAAATTCCGCCCATTCGTTCTGTATGCCGCATTTCCAGTGACGCTGCTGGCGATTGCGAACTTTGTCGGTACACCATTTGAAGTCACCGGTAAAACGGTGATGGCAACGGTACTGTTTATGCTGTATGGACTGTTCTTCAGTATGATGAACTGCTCTTACGGTGCGATGGTCCCCGCGATCACCAAAAACCCGGACGAACGCGCCTCGCTGGCTGCCTGGCGACAGGGCGGAGCCACTCTTGGCCTGCTGCTGTGCACCGTCGGTTTTGTGCCAGTAATGAACCTGATCGAAGGCAACTCTCAGTTGGGCTATATCTTCGCCGCCACCTTGTTCTCTCTGTTCGGCCTGCTGTTCATGTGGCTGTGCTATGCCGGGGTAAAAGAACGCTATGTGGAAGTGAAACCCGTTGATGCCGCGCAAAAACCGGGATTGCTGCAATCCTTCCGCGCCATCGCAGGTAACCGCCCGCTGTTTATTCTGTGCGTTGCCAACCTTTGCACACTTGGCGCGTTTAACGTCAAGCTGGCGATTCAGGTCTATTACACCCAGTACGTACTGAACGACCCGATCCTCCTTTCCTGGATGGGCTTTTTCAGCATGGGCTGTATCTTCATCGGCGTCTTCTTAATGCCGGGAATGGTCAGGCGTTTCGGCAAGAAAAAGGTCTACATCGGCGGTTTGCTGATCTGGGTCGCGGGCGATCTGCTGAACTACTTCTTTGGCGGCGGCTCAGTCAGCTTTGTCGCCTTCTCCTGTCTGGCGTTCTTCGGCTCAGCATTCGTCAACAGCCTGAACTGGGCGCTGGTCTCCGACACGGTGGAATATGGCGAATGGCGTACCGGCGTTCGTTCGGAAGGAACGGTATACACCGGCTTCACTTTCTTTCGTAAAGTGTCACAAGCGCTGGCGGGATTCTTCCCCGGCTGGATGCTAACGCAAATCGGCTATGTCCCCAACGTGGTGCAATCTGCCAGTACGGTCGAAGGATTGCGTCAGCTGATCTTTATTTATCCCTGCGCGTTAGCGGTGATCACCATTGTAGCTATGGGCTGTTTCTACAACCTTAACGAGAAGATGTATGTCCGCATCGTTGAAGAGATAGAAGCGCGTAAACAAACCGTTTGATAATAATAATGAATAGCGCTCTACGGGGCGCTATTGAGGAGCGATTATGTCTTTTCATGATCCGCTAACGCTAAAACTGAGCCTGCGTGAAAAATTCGCCTACGGAGTGGGTGACTTCGGCTCAAATTTGATGCTGTGTATCGGCACGCTGTATCTGCTTAAATTTTATACCGATGAACTAGGGATGCCGGCCTGGTACGGTGGGATTATCTTTTTGGTAGCGAAGTTCTTCACCGCCTTCACCGATATTCTGACCGGCGTGTTGCTGGACTCAAGGCGTAATATTGGCGCAAAGGGGAAATTCAGACCCTTTATTTTGTATGCGTCATTTCCTGTCGCCGTCGTCGCCAGCGCGCAGTTTTTAGCGACAGATTTTACGCTGACGGTGAAAACCGGGCTGGCGACGGTGTTGTTTATGCTGTTCGGTCTGTTCTATAGCCTGATGAATTGCTCCTACGGCGCGATGGTGCCTGCAATCACTAAAAACCCGCATGAACGCGCTCAGCTCGCCGCCTGGCGTCAGGGCGGCGCTACCGTAGGTCTGTTACTGTGTACCGTTGGCTTTATGCCAATTCAGGCTCTATTTGTCAGTTCGCCTTCGCTGGGTTATCTGATTGCCGCACTGCTCTTCTCTGTCTGCGGACTGTTCAGTATGTGGTGGTGCTTTAGCGGTGTGAAGGAACGCTATATCGAAATCGTGCCGGATCACCATAAACCCAGTATTCTCAAATCGTTCTGCGCCATTTTCCGTAACCCTCCGCTGCTGGTGCTGTGTGTCGCCAACCTGTGCACGCTGGCAGCATTCAACATTAAGCTGGCGATTCAGGTGTATTACACCCAGTACGTGCTGAACGATATACATCTGCTGTCGTGGATGGGTTTCTTCAGCATGGGGTGCATTCTGCTTGGGGTACTGCTGGTTCCCGCAGCTGTAAAACGCTTCGGTAAAAAACAGGTTTACCTCGGCGGTCTGGCGCTATGGGCAATCGGCGATGTGCTGAACTTTTTCTGGGGCAGCACGTCATTTTTATTCGTGATGTTTTCTTGCATGGCCTTCTTCGGAACCGCTTTTGTTAACAGCCTGAACTGGGCGCTGGTTCCGGATACGGTCGATTATGGCGAATGGAAGACGGGGATCCGTGCGGAAGGCTCGGTATATACGGGTTATACCTTTTCGCGCAAAATTTCCGCGGCGCTCGCAGGCTTCCTGCCGGGTATTATGCTGACGCAAATCGGTTATATCCCCAACATAGCCCAGAGCGATGCAACCTTGCTTGGTTTGCGTCAACTCATTTTTCTCTGGCCTTGCGGACTTGCAATTATTGCAGCACTCACAATGGGCTTCTTTTATAAACTCAACGAAACACGTTTTGCTTTTATTATTGAGGAAATCAGCCAACGGAAGAAAAATAATATCCAACCAGACCCGGTTACCAATAAAAAGAATACCTCTGCTGTAAACGTATAAAAATAATAGCCGCCTATTCCATCTCAACGGATGGCGGCCTCCCTACGCTTAAAAAATGGATTTATCATGAAAAAATTAACGACAATAGTTTTCTTATCCTCTGTGGTATCAACCTCTGCTTTCGCTGGAGCCTATGTAGAAAACCGCGAAGCATATAACCTGGCGTCCGATCAAATAGAGGTCATGATGCGCGTCGGCTATAACTCTGATATGGGCGCAGGTATCATGCTCACCAACACCTACACGATGCAACGCAAGGATGAGCTAAAACACGGCTATAACGAAATAGAGGGCTGGTATCCGTTATTTAAACCGACAGATAAATTAACAATCCAACCTGGCGGGCTAATAAACGATAAGAGTATTGGTTCTGGCGGTGCTGTTTATCTGGATGTTAACTATAAATTTACACCGTGGTTTAATCTTACCGTGCGTAATCGATATAACCATAATAACTACAGTTCAACCGACCTGAACGGCGACCTGGATAATAATGATACCTATGAAATAGGTAACTACTGGAACTTTGCCATTACCGATAAATTTTCCTATACCTTTGAACCGCACTATTTTATGCGAGTTAATGACTTCAATAGCAGCAACGGAAAAGATCATCACTGGGAAATTACCAATACCTTTAAGTATCGGATCAATGAACACTGGTTGCCCTACCTGGAATTACGCTGGTTAGATCGCAATGTTGAACCCTATCATCGCGAACAAAACCAGATTCGTGTTGGGGCAAAGTATTTCTTCTGATACTGCTGATGATAAAAAAAGCCGCTGATAATCAGCGGCTTTTTTGTGCTTACCTGAGAAAGAGCGTTAATTACTCTTCTTTCGCGCCACGCATTGCACGGCGACGATCGTTTTCAGTCAGGTGACGCTTACGAATACGGATAGAGGTTGGAGTAACTTCTACCAGTTCGTCGTCATCGATGAATTCCAGAGCCTGCTCCAGAGTCATCTTAACCGGCGGAACCAGAACCGTTGCTTCGTCAGTACCGGACGCACGCATGTTGGTCAGTTTCTTACCGGTCAGGCAGTTTACAGTCAGGTCGTTAGAGCGGCTGTGAATACCGATGATCTGGCCTTCGTAAACTTCAGCACCGTGACCCAGGAACAGCTTACCGCGGTCCTGCAGGCTGAACAGTGCGAACGCAACTGCTTTACCCTGGCCGTTGGAGATCAGTACGCCGTTCTGACGCTGACCCACATCACCCGCACGAACATCGTCGTAGTGGCTGAAGGTGGAGTACAGCAGACCGGTACCGGAAGTCATGGTCATGAATTCTGAACGGAAACCGATCAGACCACGGCTTGGGATCACGTAGTCAAGACGTACGCGGCCTTTGCCATCTGGATTCATGTTTTTCAGGTCGCCTTTACGCTCACCCAGAGCCTGCATGACAGAACCCTGATGCTGCTCTTCGACGTCCAGCGTTACGTTTTCGAACGGCTCTTGTTTACGGCCATCGATTTCGCGGAAGATAACTTTCGGACGGGAAACCGCCATTTCGAAACCTTCACGACGCATGTTTTCAATCAGAACAGACAGGTGCAGCTCACCACGACCGGATACACGGAACGCATCCGCATCTTCGGTTTCTTCAACGCGCAGCGCAACGTTGTGCACCAGCTCTTTGTTCAGGCGGTCAAGGATCTGACGAGAGGTAACATATTTACCTTCTTTACCACAGAACGGAGAGGTGTTTACGCAGAAGAACATGGTTACGGTCGGTTCATCAACGGACAGAGCCGGCAGCGCTTCGACGTTCTGCGGATCGCAGATGGTGTCGGAGATGTTCAGTTCGCCCAGACCGGTGATTGCGATGATATCGCCGGCTTCGGCAATATCGCTCTCGATACGTTCCAGACCCAGATGAGTCAGAACTTTACCGACTTTACCGTTACGGGTTTTGCCTTCGCTATCAATGATAGTGATCTGCTGGTTCGGTTTAACTTTACCGCGTTTAATGCGGCCGATGCCGATTACGCCAACGTAGTTGTTGTAGTCCAGCTGAGAGATTTGCATCTGCAGCGGGCCATCAAGGTCTACGTTCGGAGCCGGTACACGATCAACGATGGTCTGATACAGCGGAGTCATGTCTTCAGCCATATCTTCGTGATCCAGACCTGCGATACCGTTCAGCGCGGAAGCGTAAACGATCGGGAAGTCCAGCTGTTCGTCGGTAGCGTCGAGGTTAACGAACAGGTCGAATACCTGATCAACAACCCAGTCAGGACGAGCGCCAGGACGGTCAACTTTGTTGATAACAACAATTGGCTTCAGGCCATGGGCAAAGGCTTTTTTGGTCACGAAGCGCGTCTGCGGCATCGGACCATCCATTGCATCCACCACCAGCAGCACGGAGTCGACCATGGACATTACACGTTCAACTTCACCACCGAAGTCGGCGTGCCCCGGGGTATCAACGATGTTGATGCGGTAGTCATTCCATTTGATAGCGGTGTTTTTAGCGAGGATGGTAATCCCACGCTCTTTCTCCAAATCGTTGGAGTCCATCACGCGCTCTTGGGTTTCAGCACGTGCATCGAACGTACCGGATTGTTGGAGCAGCTTGTCTACCAGGGTCGTTTTACCATGGTCTACGTGCGCGATGATGGCGATGTTACGCAAATTTTCGATCACAACTTTGCCTCAGGCATTTTAGAAATAGCGCGTTA
Source organism: Citrobacter sp. wls716 (assembly GCF_005280975.1). Classification (NCBI taxonomy): domain Bacteria; kingdom Pseudomonadati; phylum Pseudomonadota; class Gammaproteobacteria; order Enterobacterales; family Enterobacteriaceae; genus Citrobacter; species Citrobacter sp. wls716. Next base: position 15,983 of record NZ_SZWX01000036.1, on the reverse strand, counting down.
TTGTACACGGATTAATCGCAGTACAAAACAGGATCACAAACATCCTCCGCAAACAAGTATTGCAGAGTTTCTTTGTGATCACATTCACGGAGCGTTAAAAGGGGTAATCTGACATGCTTTGCACCAATATGGTGCTTAATGTTCACATTAAAGCACTATAATGGTGCAATACAACCTCCATGGTGCAGCCCCTTTGCACGATAGTGCGCATGATAACGCCTTTTAGGGGCAATTTAAAAGTTGGCACAGATTTCGCTTTATATTTTTTACGGCGACACGGCCAATTTTTTGCAGAATTGAAGACTTCGTTACCACGACGACCATGACCAATCCGGGAGAGTAAGTATGTCCGCTGAACACGTTTTGACGATGCTGAACGAACACGAAGTGAAGTTTGTTGATTTACGCTTCACTGATACCAAAGGTAAAGAACAGCACGTCACTATTCCTGCTCATCAGGTAAATGCCGAATTCTTTGAAGAAGGCAAAATGTTTGACGGCTCCTCGATCGGTGGCTGGAAAGGCATTAACGAATCAGACATGGTTCTGATGCCAGATGCGTCTACTGCACTCATCGACCCGTTCTATGAAGAGTCTACCCTGATCATCCGTTGCGATATCCTGGAACCCGGTACGCTGCAGGGCTATGACCGCGACCCGCGCTCCATCGCAAAACGCGCTGAAGAGTATCTGCGTTCTACCGGCATCGCAGACACCGTTCTGTTCGGGCCAGAGCCAGAGTTCTTCCTGTTTGACGACATCCGCTTCGGCGCATCTATCTCCGGTTCTCACGTGGCTATCGATGACATCGAAGGCGCATGGAACTCCTCCACCAAATACGAAGGTGGTAACAAAGGTCACCGTCCTGGCGTGAAAGGCGGTTACTTCCCGGTTCCTCCGGTAGATTCTTCTCAGGACATCCGTTCTACCATGTGTCTGATCATGGAAGAAATGGGTCTGGTTGTTGAAGCGCATCACCACGAAGTGGCGACCGCTGGCCAGAACGAAATCGCGACCCGCTTTAACACCATGACCAAAAAAGCGGACGAAATTCAGATCTACAAATACGTTGTGCACAACGTTGCACACCGTTTCGGTAAAACCGCGACCTTTATGCCAAAACCGATGTTCGGTGATAACGGTTCCGGTATGCACTGCCACATGTCCCTGTCCAAGAACGGCGTAAACCTGTTCTCTGGCGACAAATATGCGGGTCTGTCTGAGCAGGCGCTGTTCTACATCGGCGGCGTAATCAAACACGCTAAAGCGATCAATGCCCTGGCTAACCCGACCACCAACTCCTACAAGCGTCTGGTCCCAGGCTACGAAGCGCCGGTAATGCTGGCTTACTCTGCCCGTAACCGTTCTGCTTCTATCCGTATTCCGGTTGTTGCTTCCCCGAAAGCGCGTCGTATTGAAGTGCGTTTCCCGGACCCGGCTGCTAACCCGTACCTGTGCTTCGCAGCGCTGCTGATGGCTGGTCTTGACGGTATCAAGAACAAGATCCACCCGGGCGAAGCCATGGACAAAAACCTGTATGACCTGCCGCCGGAAGAAGCGAAAGAGATCCCACAGGTTGCAGGTTCTCTGGAAGAAGCACTGAAAGAACTGGATCTGGACCGTGAGTTCCTGACTGCAGGCGGCGTGTTCACCAATGAAGCGATTGATGCGTACATTACGCTGCGTCGCGAAGAAGATGACCGTGTGCGTATGACTCCGCACCCGGTAGAGTTTGAGCTGTACTACAGCGTTTAATTTAACTTTTACACTCTCACATAAAAACGTGCAGAGAATGTAATAACCAATGGATTTCTTGCTACAGCAAGGCAGCAATTGAGTGAATCCCCGGGAGCTTACATAAGTAAGTGACTGGGGTGAGCGAAAGCAGCCAACACAGCTGTCGGGAGAAAGACGAAGGTTTTAGTTGCCGTGGAACTTTTAGCCCATCCCAGGATGGGCTTTTTTCTCCACTAACAACCTGCTTTTTCGCGCTTTTTTGATGTAAAAAGCTATAATGCACTAAATTGGTGCAATACTTTTCAGGAGACTGCTGAATGGCAACCGGCACGCTGCCCGATGCTGGGCAGATCCTCAATTCTTTAATCAACAGCATTTTGCTCGTCGACGATGAGCTGGCGGTACATTACGCCAACCCGGCGGCACAGCAGCTGCTCGCCCAAAGCTCCCGCAAACTGTTTGGGACACCGCTTCCCGATCTGTTGAGTTATTTCTCCTTAAACATCGGACTGATGCGAGAGAGCTTGGAAGCAGGCCAGGGCTTTACGGATAACGAAGTGACGCTGGTGATAGACAGCCACTCACATATCCTCTCAGTGACCGCTCAGAGGCTGCCTGATGGCCTTATCCTGCTGGAGATGGCGCCAATGGATAACCAGCGCCGTCTGAGTCAGGAGCAGCTCCAGCACGCCCAGCAGATTGCCGCCCGCGATCTGGTGCGCGGTCTGGCGCACGAAATCAAGAACCCTTTAGGTGGATTACGCGGCGCAGCGCAGCTACTCAGCAAAGCGCTTCCGGACCCGGCGCTGACCGAATATACCAAAGTCATTATTGAGCAGGCCGACCGCCTGCGTAATCTGGTCGACCGTCTGCTGGGACCACAACAGCCTGGCATGCATGTCACGGAAAGTATTCACAAGGTGGCGGAGCGCGTGGTGGCGCTGGTCTCAATGGAGCTCCCGGAAAACGTCACGCTGATTCGTGATTACGACCCGAGTCTGCCCGAATTACTGCACGACCCGGACCAGATCGAGCAGGTTCTGTTAAACATCGTGCGCAATGCTTTGCAGGCGCTGGGAGCGGAAGGCGGTGAGATCATTCTGCGTACCCGCACCGCGTTTCAGCTCACGCTGCACGGCGTACGTTATCGCCTGGCGGCACGGATTGATGTTGAGGACAACGGTCCGGGTATTCCCTCGCATTTGCAGGACACGCTGTTCTACCCAATGGTCAGCGGTCGCGAAGGCGGTACCGGGCTTGGATTATCCATCGCCCGCAATTTAATTGATCAACATTCCGGCAAAATTGAATTTACCAGTTGGCCGGGTCATACCGAGTTCTCGGTTTACCTGCCTATCAGGAAATAAGGTGACGTTTATGCAACGAGGAATAGTCTGGGTCGTTGATGACGATAGTTCCATCCGTTGGGTGCTTGAACGTGCGCTCGCAGGGGCAGGGCTAAGCTGTACCACATTTGAAAGTGGTAAAGAGGTGCTGGACGCGCTGGCCAGCAAAACGCCTGACGTACTGTTGTCGGATATTCGCATGCCGGGCATGGACGGTCTAACGTTGTTAAAACAGATTAAACAGCGGCATCCGATGCTTCCGGTCATCATAATGACCGCGCACTCCGATTTGGATGCTGCCGTCAGCGCCTATCAGCAAGGGGCGTTTGATTATCTGCCCAAACCTTTTGATATTGATGAAGCCGTGGCGCTGGTCGAACGTGCCATCAGCCATTATCAGGAACAGCAGCAGCCGCGCAATGTTCAGATCAATGGCCCAACAACCGACATCATCGGCGAAGCGCCGGCAATGCAGGACGTCTTTCGCATTATTGGCCGACTGTCCCGGTCGTCAATCAGCGTATTGATTAACGGAGAGTCCGGGACCGGTAAAGAGCTGGTCGCCCATGCGTTGCATCGTCATAGCCCGCGCGTCAAAGCGCCCTTTATCGCGCTGAACATGGCGGCTATTCCGAAAGATTTGATCGAGTCTGAGCTGTTTGGCCATGAAAAAGGGGCGTTTACCGGGGCAAATACGATTCGCCAGGGGCGCTTTGAACAGGCTGACGGCGGTACGCTATTTCTCGATGAAATAGGTGATATGCCGCTGGACGTGCAAACGCGTTTACTGCGCGTATTAGCCGACGGGCAATTTTATCGCGTTGGCGGCTATGCGCCCGTGAAGGTGGACGTACGTATCATCGCCGCCACGCACCAGAATCTGGAACTGCGAGTACAGGAAGGCAAATTCCGCGAAGACTTATTCCATCGTCTGAACGTCATCCGCGTGCATCTGCCGCCGCTGCGTGAACGTCGGGAAGATATCCCCCGTCTGGCACGTCATTTCCTGCAGGAGGCCGCGCGCGAACTGGGCGTTGAAGCCAAACAATTACACCCGGAAACCGAGGCGGCGCTGACCCGTCTGGCCTGGCCGGGTAACGTGCGTCAGCTTGAGAACACCTGCCGCTGGTTAACCGTCATGGCCGCCGGGCAGGAAGTGCTGATTCAGGACTTACCGGCCGAACTGTTTGAAGCCAGCGTGCCCAATGCGCCTTCACACATGCAGCCGGACAGCTGGGCAACCCTGTTGGCACAGTGGGCAGACCGGGCCTTGCGTTCCGGTCATCAAAACCTGCTTTCTGAGGCTCAACCGGAGATGGAGCGCACGCTGTTGACCACCGCGCTACGTCATACCCAGGGGCACAAACAGGAAGCCGCACGCCTGCTTGGCTGGGGCCGTAATACCTTGACGCGTAAGTTAAAAGAACTCGGAATGGAGTGACGATTCGTCACTGTGTAAAGATTGATCACTGAGCGCAAACTGCTGCTATTTTGCGCTTTACTGTTCCGATGAGTTAAGTATGATCGTGCCCGGCAAACGGGGGGAAGTAATCATGCTGGAATCAATCATTAATCTGCTATCGAGCGGCTCAGTCGACAGCCACACGCCACAAACTGCGGTTGCCGCAGTGCTGTGTGCGGCGCTGGTTGGGCTGTTTAGCTGAAGGCGCGCCGGATGGCGCTAACGCTTATCCGGCCTACAGATTATCGCGACGTGTAGGCCCGGTAAGCGTAGCGCCACCGGGCAACCCGGTTAAATGACGCGGGAGAACTGCTGCATCCGCGCTTTCTGGCGCAGATATGCATCAAAGCACATGCAAATATTACGGATCAGCAGGCGCCCCTTCGGCGTAACCTGAATCCCCTTCTCATCCACATCCACCAGCCCATCTTTCGCCAGTGGTGCCAGCAGTTTCAGGTCTTCGGCAAAATAATCAGCGAAGTTGAGATCCCATTGCTGTTCCACGGCGGCATAGTCGAGGCGGAAGTTGCAGATCAAAAGCTTAATAACATCCCGACGAATGCAGTCGTCGCGGTTCAGCGTAATTCCGCGCCACAGTGCGTTCCCTTGCTCGTCGACCTGCTGGTAATAGTGCTTCAGCTCTTTCTGGTTCTGCGCGTAGCTGTCGCCAATCATGCTGATAGCCGATACGCCCATCCCCAGTAAATCAGTATCGCCCTGGGTGGTATAACCCTGGAAATTACGGTGCAGCACACCTTTGCGTTGAGCAATGGCCAGTTCATCATCCGGGCGGGCAAAGTGATCCATCCCAATGAACTGATAACCCGTTTCGGTCAGTGAAGAGATGGTCTCCTGCAGAATATCCAGCTTCTGCTGCGCGCTGGGCAGGTCAGCATCTTTAATCTTGCGTTGGGCAGCAAACAGCGTTGGCAGGTGCGCGTAGTTAAAGACGCTCAGACGGTCTGGATTCAGCTCAGACACGCGTTTCAGGGTGAAGGCGAAGCTTTCCGGTGTCTGTTTTGGCAGGCCATAAATCAGATCAATATTTGTTGAGGTAAAGCCAATCTCCCGCGCATGATTCAGCAGCGCAAAGATAAATTCCTCATCCTGCTCACGGTTCACCAGGCGCTGAACTTCTTTGTTGAAGTCCTGTACCCCCATGCTCAGGCGGTTAAAACCTTCAGCACGTAAATGATCAAGGACATCCAGCTCAATTTCGCGCGGATCAACTTCGATCGAGATTTCGGCGTCATCGTTAAAGTTGAAGTTACCACGCAGCAGCGACATCAAACGGCTGATTTGCGCTTTATTTAAGTAAGTTGGCGTACCGCCGCCCCAATGCAGTTGGCTGACATGGCGTCCGACGAACAGCGGAGCGCGGTGAATGATTTCTTGTTCCAGGGCATCGAGGTATTGATCGGCTTTATGCTGCTGGCGAGTCACAATCTTGTTGCAGCCACAGAAGTAGCACAGTTTGTGGCAGAACGGGATGTGAACGTATAGCGAGAGCGGACGCTCAGGATAACGCGCCACGGCCTTTAGAAATGCTTCTGTGCCGTAGTCTTCAGAAAACTCCAGCGCGGTCGGGTACGAGGTATATCGTGGCCCGGAATAGTTATATTTCTGGATCAGGGCCAGGTCCCAGTCTATTAGCTGCTCTGACATGCTCACTCCTTCCGATGGCGTCTCTGGCGGGTACGGCGTACCGGCTTAACCCCAGTGCGGGTGATGAGCCGGTTGCGCAGCCACTTCTGTCGCCGCGACAACCGCTGTAGTTTAACGAATAACCACACCAGATAACATATAACCGGAAGGGTTATAAGCAGGACGGGAAGACCCACGGTGTAAAACCGTTAGTTGCCGCCTTTCAGCAGGCGCATCATGTCTTCCTGCTTTTCTTCCTCTTCCTCTTCTTCCTCGTCATCGTAAGAAAGACCCAGCTTTTGCATCAGCTCATCGATGCGGTCCAGCTTGGCATCAACCCAGGCCTGATCTTCCGCGCTCAGGGTTTCTCCTGCTTCAAGACGCTCCAGCAGCGCATCCAGGCGCTCATCCGTTTCCAGTAAATCCAACTCAGCCTGTGGTGAAAGCATAGGTTTCTCACTCTTCGGTTTGTGCTGTTTGGTGACTTTTTCGGTCACGCCCAATGGAATGGGTTTTTTGCTGCCAATACGAGGATCTTTTTGCTTGTTTTGGTTTCCGCCACCAGAACCGCCTTCGCTACCGGACGCACGGCTACCCGCCGCATGACCACGGTGTTTTTTCTGGCGCTTACGGTCGCGAGCTTCCTGGTTAATTTCTTCGCGTGTTTTACGACGCGCTTTTGCAGGACCTTTACCGCGTGGTGTAGAAGTTGGTTTCATCATGATTCGTCTTTGGCTGTATTTATTCAGTATATAATTGCGCCGGAATCTAGCAGAAATAAAGAAAAAAGGCGACAGAGTAATCTGTCGCCTTTTTTCCTGACTCTCAACCCTTACGGGCTCTACTATCCCTGTTGGCTATCAACACACCCTGTTTTTCCCTTAGCCTGCAACATTCCGTGTTGTTTCCATTTCCTTTTACTAACGTCTCCGGACGTTTGTCTTCCTGACAATCCTGTGTCTTCGCCTCCTGGCGCTCCTGACCCTCATCCTGAGTCGTTTATCCTGTCAGCTTCCTCGCTATGGACGCTACTTTACCGTTTTGGTTTAAACGTACAAGTAACCTGGGTAACAATTTCAACTTTTCAGAATTTAACCCGTCAGTAATTACATGATTTATTTGAATTAGTCTATTTTATGCTCTGTCATCTCGTATAGAAACTATCGGCAATGTCTCACAAAGTGCGAGGTTTTGACTTACACAGCCCACTCGTCGAAAAACCAGCCTTTTGCTGGTGTTCAGGTATAATCGCTGCAAAGCCTTGATTGATGGAGACGACCACGTTGACTAACTTGAATTATCAACAGACGCATTTTGTGATGAGTGCGCCTGATATTCGCCATTTACCTTCCGATACGGGAATCGAAGTGGCTTTTGCTGGCCGTTCCAACGCAGGCAAATCCAGTGCGCTAAATACCCTGACCAATCAAAAGGGTCTGGCGCGTACATCTAAAACTCCAGGCCGTACTCAGCTCATCAACCTGTTTGAAGTTGTGGACGGTAAACGCCTGGTCGACCTGCCTGGTTATGGTTATGCCGAAGTCCCGGAAGAGATGAAACGTAAATGGCAGCGCGCACTGGCCGAATACCTGGAAAAACGCCAGAGCCTGCAAGGTCTGGTGGTACTGATGGATATTCGCCACCCGCTAAAAGATCTCGACCAGCAGATGATCCTGTGGGCTGTGGAGAGCAACGTTCAGGTTCTGGTGCTGCTGACTAAAGCAGACAAGCTGGCCAGCGGCGCGCGCAAAGCGCAGCTGAATATGGTACGTGAAGCCGTACTGGCATTTAACGGTGATGTGCAGGTAGAAGCATTTTCATCACTGAAAAAGCTGGGTGTGGACAAACTGCGGCAGAAGCTGGATAGCTGGTTTAGTGAGCTGGCGCCGATTGAAGAGATGCAGGACGGGGAATAACCCACCGTATTGCCGGATGGCGCCGCTGCGCGTCTTATCCGGCCTACAGTATGTGCGAAACCTTCTTTCGCACAATAAAAAACGCCCCAGTCATTACTGACTGGGGCGGCTAAAATATTCAGCCAAATCCGATTACGTGAAGTAAAAGGTCTGAAAGATAGAACATCTTACCTCTGTACCCTACGTGAATAACTTTACTCTTTTTTAAGCAGCTCAGAAAGCACTTTTTGTAATTTTTTTTCATTCCTTACATAGGGAATTCTAATGGACATCACAAAAAGCTCTATCTTATGTTGCTTAGTTACGAAAAAGAGCCGTTATTCAGTAAACCCTTAGTGCGCCTGATCCCAGTTCTCACCACTACCGACTTCCACCAGCAATGGCACATCAATTTGCGTCTCGTTTTCCATCAGCTGATGGATCTTTTTCGAGACGCTTTCGAGGTCATCTTTATGCACTTCAAACACCAGTTCATCGTGCACCTGCATGATCATACGCACACGCGGTTGCTCGGTTTGCAGCCATCCGTCCACCGCAATCATCGCTCGTTTGATAATGTCTGCGGCAGTACCCTGCATCGGGGCGTTAATTGCCGCGCGTTCTGCACCGGCGCGGCGAGCGCCATTACTGGATTTAATATCCGGTAAATAGAGACGGCGACCTTCCAGCGTTTCTACATAGCCCTGCTCTTTTGCCTGCGCGCGGGTGCGTTCCATATATTCCAGCACGCCAGGGTAGCGCTCGAAGTAGAGATCCATGTACTTCTGTGCTTCTTTACGCGGAATATTCAGCTGACGCGCCAGACCGAAGGCGCTCATGCCATAGATCAGACCAAAGTTAATGGCTTTTGCGCTGCGGCGTTGTTCACCAGTCACGGAATCCAGCGGTAAACCAAAAACTTCTGCCGCCGTTGCACGGTGAATATCTTTCCCTTCGGCAAACGCGGTAAGCAGGCCTTTATCGCGCGAGAGATGCGCCATAATACGCAGCTCGATCTGCGAGTAGTCCGCAGAGACAATCACGTAGTCTTCTGGTGCGATAAATGCCTGGCGAATACGACGACCTTCATCGTTACGTACCGGGATGTTTTGCAGGTTAGGATCGGTTGAAGACAAACGTCCGGTCGCCGTAACCGCCTGATGATAGGAGGTATGTACGCGTCCGGTTTTTGGGTTGATCATCAACGGAAGCTTATCCGTGTAGGTCGACTTCAGTTTTGCTAACCCACGATATTCCAGGATAACTTTCGGCAACGGATAATCCAGCGCGAGCTCTTCCAGCACCTCTTCTGACGTTGATGGCGCGCCGCCAGGGGTTTTCTTCAGCGGCTTAATACCTTGCTTTTCAAACAAGATAGTTTGCAGCTGCTTGGTAGAAGAAAGGTTAAACGCTTCTCCGGCAATCTCGTGCGCTTTTTGCTCCAGCTCGTTCAAACGCAGCGTCAGCTCTTCTGAATGCTTGTGCAGAACAGCCGGATCGATTTTCACACCATTGCGCTCAACGCGGGACAGAACCGGGACCAGCGGCATATCAATATTTTCGAAAACATTTAGCGGCCCTTTGTGCTTCTGCAGTTCTGGCCACATCTTCAGATGCAACTGAAGCGTAACATCGGCATCCTCTGCAGCATAGCGCCCGGCCTCTTCCAGTGCTATCTGGTTAAAGGTCAGCTGGTTTTTACCTTTCCCGGCAATCTCTTCAAAGGTGATGGTTTTATGTTTCAGCCAGCGATCTGACAGGCTGTCCATATCGTGTCGGCCTGCAACACTGTTAAGAATGTAGGATTCGAGCATGGTGTCAAAGGTGATGCCGCGAAGCTCGATGTCATAGTTCGCCAGGATACCGCGATCGTACTTCAGGTTTTGCCCAACTTTATGCGCGTTCTCATCTTCCAGCAGCGGCTTCAGGAGCGCCAGCGCGCGGTCGCGAGAGATCTGATCGGGGGCATCCAGGTAATCATGAGCGACAGGAACATACGCAGCCACACCTGGCTCAATGGCAAAAGACAGGCCAACCAGATTCGCGGAGATGTTATCCAGGCTGTCAGTTTCTGTATCAAAGGCGAATACGGGCGCTTTCTTCAGCTTTGCAATCCACGCTTCCAGCGTTTCTTCGTCCAGAATCGTCACATAATTGTCGTACGAGAGAACCGTGGCAGGTTCCTCAGGCGTTTCATCGACAACGATGGTCTCCTGCGGTTTAGCTGCCGGTTTCGTCCCTTTCGCCTGTAGCCATTTACCGGCTTCAACGTCAGTAACCCAACGCTTGAATTCATACTGTTTAAACAAGCCCAGCAGTTCTTCTGCTGCTGGTTGGCGCACTTCCAGCTGCTCGCAGGTTAATTCCAGCTCAACATCCGTTTTGATGGTAGCCAGCTTATACGAGAGATACGCCACTTCTTTATTCTGCTCGAGTTTGCCTGCCATGGTTTTGGCACCACGGAAGCTCAGCCCTGCTATTTTGTCGGATTCCGCATAGAGAGTATCCAACCCACCCAGCCCCTGCAGCAACGCCTGAGCCGTTTTTTCACCCACGCCTGGTACACCTGGAATGTTATCGGAGGAGTCCCCCATCAGCGCAAGGAAATCGATGATCAGTTCAGGCGGAACACCGTACTTATTTACGACCTCATCCGGACCAAGGATCGTATTAGTCATAGTGTTGATGAGGGTGATGTTCGGCGTCACCAGTTGAGCCATATCTTTATCGCCAGTGCTAATCAGCACCGGACGCCCCACCTTCTCTGCCTCACGTGCCAGCGTACCGATGACATCGTCCGCTTCCACGCCTGAAACCGCCAGCAATGGCAGCCCCATCGCTTTTACCATCGCATGCAGAGGTTCAATCTGCGCACGTAAATCGTCCGGCATTGGCGGGCGGTGCGACTTGTAGTGTTCGAATAATTCATCACGGAAGGTTTTACCCTTAGCGTCGAATACCACCGCTGCATGCGTAGGTTGATATTGCAGAATCAAGCTACGCAACATGTTGAGGACGCCGTACATCGCACCAGTAGGCTCTCCTGCGCTGTTCGTCAGCGGCGGGAACGCGTGGTATGCGCGATACAGGTAAGATGAACCGTCTACAAGGATAAGTGGGTTTTCTGGGATCTGAACCATAATGTCCGTGCCTGTTTATCAGATTATGGGTAAAGGATGCCACAGACAGGATGAAAACATGAGTTTTTCGCCGCATTTGTCGAAAATCTTTTGCAGATCTTCTGCGTTGCTCGCAAAGCGTGCTGTGGATAACTTTGTGAATAAATAATTTTCAGCTCTTTAAATGTAGCAACAAAGTTATCACTTCATAATATTTTTATATAAATTTCAAAGCATTAAATAAAGACACAGCATTTTATTCCATTTTTACAGCTTATATCCTGATGTGGATAGATATTCCTGTTTTTTCTATTCAGCGAAGATCCATCATTTGGTTCGTTTTCTGATAAAATCAGCCCCTTGCGCCTCATTTAGCGCACTATCTATGGCTAACCTTTTGAATAATTTAATTATGACGAGAATACTCGCTGCGATAACGCTGTTGCTGAGTATCGTATTGACCATATTGGTCACGATTTTTTGTTCTGTGCCGATCATCCTTGCAGGGGTTGTAAAACTCCTTTTGCCCATTCCTGTCGTCTGGCGCAAGGTTTCTGTCTTCTGTAATTTCATGATGTATTGCTGGTGTGAAGGTCTGGCGCTACTGCTGCACCTTAATCCACGATTAAAGTGGGATATCGAGGGGCTGGAAGGTCTTAGCAAGAAAAATTGGTATCTGCTCATTTGTAACCATTACAGCTGGGCTGATATCGTTGTGCTTTGCGTTCTATTCCGTAAGCACATCCCGATGAATAAATACTTCCTCAAGCAGCAGTTAGCCTGGGTACCCTTTATTGGCCTGGCCTGCTGGGCGCTGGATATGCCGTTTATGAAACGCTATTCGCGTGGTTATCTGCTTCGCCACCCGGAACAGCGCGGTAAAGATGTCGAAACAACGCGTCGTTCCTGCGAGAAATTTCGTGCGCATCCAACAACCATTGTGAATTTTGTTGAGGGTTCACGGTTTACCAAAGAAAAACGCGAGCAAACCCGTTCACCCTATCAAAACCTGCTTCCTCCCAAGGCGGCCGGTATTGCGATGGCCTTGAACGTCCTGGGGTCACAGTTCGATAAAATGTTGAACGTCACGTTGTGCTATCCGGAAAACAGCAGCCGACCGTTCTACGATATGCTGAGCGGTAAGTTAACGCGGATTGTCGTGCGGGTGAATCTGGAGCCAATCCATGAAGAGTTGCACGGTGATTACGTAAACGATAAGGGATTCAAGCGTCGGTTTCAGCTATGGCTAAATACGCTGTGGAGTGAGAAAGACGCGCAGCTCGATGCAATTAAAGCCTCAAATAAAAAAGCCGGTCAGTGACCGGCTTTTCTTTTACTTCTGACCGACCAGATACTTCACGGTATCCGCATACTGTTGTACAAAGATATCCATGCTGCTGGTGTCCATACCCTGCGGGTTGACCTGATATTTGCCATTAACAAACATCGCCGGCACGCCCTGCAGCTGCAAGTCAGCCGCCGCTTTTTCCTGCTGCGCCACGAGTGATTTCACCACGAAGCTGTTCCATGCCGCATCATAGTCTTCGCCTTTAATACCTGCGTCGACAAACACTTTGCGGATATCTGCAACAGATTGAACGGTCTGAGTTTTCTGAACCCCTTCAAACAGCGGAACAGTGACCTGATCTTCAACGCCCAGCGCCATAGCAACCGCCCATGCCTGCGTCAGATCTTTACCCAAAGGCCCCAGAAATTCGACGTGGTATTTGGTCATCTTGGTGCCTTCCGGCAGCTTTTTCTTCACATTATCAGACACGTGAAGCACTTCTTCAAACTGGTAGCAATGTGGGCAGTAGAAGGAGAAAAACTCCAACACCTGCGGTTCACCCGCAACAGGCTTTTCCAGTGTGATGTACTGCTTACCATCCTGGAACTGCGCTGCCGATGCGCTAAAAGCTAAAACCATACCAGCCAGCGCCAGCCATATTTTTTTCATGTTCAAGTTTCTCCGATTAATACATTGGCGTTAATTGTAAGGGGGGCTCTTGCAGAATTTTTGCCTGCTCAATAAAGGTCGCAGTCTGACGATGCCAGTAATCTTCCCCGGTTAACCACGGGAAGTTTTTTGGAAACGCAGGGTCAGCCCAACGTCGAATTAGCCAGGCAAGATAATAAACTAAACGCATAGCGCGTAAAGGTTCTATCAGTCCGATTTCAGAGATGTCGAACTCACTAAACTCTTCATAAGCTTCGATAATGGTTTCAAGCTGCATGCGTTGTTCAGCTTTATCGCCATTGAGAAGCATCCATAAATCCTGAACAGCCGGACCATTACGAGCATCATCTAAATCGACAAACATCGGGCCATCGCGCCACAAAATATTACCGGCATGGCAATCACCGTGCAGGCGTAATGTGTTAAAACGCGTATGCCAGCGATCGGTAACGAGTGCGATCAGCGCATCCGTTGCCTTAAGGAAGGCCGCTTTTTGCCCTGATGGGATCAGCGGTGCGTGTTCAAAAACGTTACGCGGCTCAGTCAGATACTCTTCAAGGCCAATCGTTGGGCGAAAGGCAAAAGTACGCTTGCAGCCGGTCTGATGCATACGCCCCAGATAGCGACCCACCGCCTCCATCTGATCGATGTTATCGGCCTCAAACTGTCGCCCACCGACGCTGGGGAAGATCGCATAATGAAAACCCTGATGGCTTAACAGCGTTTGGCCGTTTAGTACTAGCGGCGCAGCTACCGGGACTTCATCGCTCACCAGTTCCAGAGCAAACTGGTGTTCTTCCTGGATCTGATCGACAGACCAACGTTCAGGGCGATAAAACTTAACGACAAAACGTCGACGGTCTTCGTCCTGGAATTGATAGACACGGTTTTCATAGCTGTTAAGCGGGGTAAGCCCGGAATCCACCCGGATCCCCTGCTCAAACAGTGCATCCATGATGGTATCCGGGTGTAGCGTCTGGAAATTAAAAGCGTTGTCGTTCATCCCATCATCCGGAAAATACTACGAATGATTCAGGATATCATTTCGCAGCGCTTTCGGTGGTGGCGATTACAAGCTTTTACTCTTTAATTACGCCACGTGCGCGGAGTAGTGCAGTTTTAAAATCTTCTTCATAATCTTTCTGAATACCTGGGATGACCGCGTCTTTCGCCGAGTCACGCATTTTCAGGTGATAGATCAGAATGTCATCAGTTAAATCCGCCAGTTCGCCGTCAAAACCTGACTCTTGCGCCAGTTTCTGTAAAAATTGCATCAGGTTTAGATCGGGTTCTTTCTGCCAGGCTGGCTGGAGGAGTTCAATAACTTCATTCAGACGTTTACATTTCATGGTTGTGCTCCTTAGGCTCAATACGGATACGTTAGCAGGGTCAATCCCACATTAAAAGAGGCGATATCAGTGATTCTGGATAGTGCAATAACAGGGGTTGTGCTGGCAGGTGGTAAGGCCAGACGGATGGGCGGAACCGATAAAGGTTTGCTTGAGCTGGACGGAAAACCTCTTTGGCGACATGTGGCAGATACCCTCGCTTTGCAGGTCGAAACCGTGGTGGTCAATGCTAATCGCCACCGGGAGATTTACCAGCAAAGCGGCCTGAAAGTGATCCCCGATTCATTGGCCGATTATCCTGGTCCACTGGCCGGAATGCTGTCGGTATTCCTGCAGCAAACAGGAGACTGGTTTCTATTCTGCCCATGCGATATGCCCTATATTCCTCACGATCTGGTCACACGTTTGAAGGAGCAGCGCAAAGCTGCACCGGTTGTCTGGGTACATGATGGGGAACGAGATCACCCGACCATTGCGCTGATGCACCGCTCCATGCAGCCCTTACTGCAGGATTATCTTCAGTCCGGTGAAAGACGCGTTATGGTCTTTATGCGTCTGGCTGGCGGTCATGCTGTCGATTTCAGCGATCATAAAGATGCGTTCGTAAACGTGAACACCCCCGAAGAGCTCGCAAAATGGCAGGAAAAATCATGATCCCATTACTCGCCATTGCGGCATGGAGCGGTACGGGGAAAACCACGCTGTTGAAAAAATTGATTCCGGAACTGTGCGCCAGAGGCATTCGTCCCGGATTGATTAAGCATACACACCACGATATGGATGTCGATAAGCCAGGCAAGGATAGCTATGAGCTACGTAAAGCCGGAGCGGCGCAAACGCTGGTTGCCAGTAAGCAACGTTGGGCGTTAATGGTTGAAACACCTGAAAAGCCCGAACTGGACCTGGCCTATCTGGTTAGCCGGATGGATGCTTCGACGTTAGATATGGTGCTTGTTGAAGGCTTTAAGCATGAACCTGTCGCGAAGATATTGCTGTTTCGTGAAGCGGCAGGGCACAGCATTGCTGAGTTGTCTATTGATGAGCACACTATTGCGGTGGCCAGCGACGCTGCGCTGGATGTAGGTGTGCCGGTTCTGGACCTCAATGATCTAAACAGCATCGTCGAGTTTATTATTAGTTGGCTGCGTACCCACCCGTAGGCCGGATAAGGCGCTGCGCCGCATCCGGCAATGTGCACCCCGCACAGACGCAAAAAAGCCCATCCGTCAGGATGGGCTTCTTCACTTTAATTAATGCCTGGCAGTTCCCTACTCTCGCATGGGGAGACCCCACACTACCATCGGCGCTACGGCGTTTCACTTCTGAGTTCGGCATGGGGTCAGGTGGGACCACCGCGCTACAGCCGCCAGGCAAATTCTGTTTATCAGACCGCTTCTGCGTTCTGATGTAATCTGTAATCAATGCTGAAAATCGTCTCAATTCCGCCAAAACATCTTCGGCGTTGTAAGGTTAA
>NZ_SZWX01000050.1:0-31839 GCF_005280975.1 Citrobacter sp. wls716 | reverse complement strand
TGTCGATGGAGGCGCATTATAGGGAGTTTCCTGTGGCCCGCAACCCTTAAATGACAGAAAAATGACTGACTGCTGCATTCCACAGCAAAACCCCGCCTTATACCTATTTACGCACAGAGTTATCCACAAACTCACCCATTACTTCTGCGATCCTTTCTGTATATGTACGATCTTCAGCGCTCGAAACGAGGGGCAAAATCGAAAATTAAAAATTCGCGAGCGTTGCGCAAACGTTTTCGTTACAATGCCCCCGCACAACAAGGATGCCCCGTAAGGGGCGTTAGCTGAGTTTTTAGCCAAGAATTCACCTAACGCTCTCTGTAATAGTCAAATCCAGGGGATTTACCATGCAACAACGTCGTCCAGTCCGCCGCGCTCTGCTCAGTGTTTCTGACAAGGCCGGTATCATCGAATTCGCTCAGGCACTTTCCGCACGTGGTGTGGAGCTGCTGTCTACAGGTGGCACTGCGCGCCTGTTAGCGGAGAAAGGTCTGCCAGTGACCGAAGTTTCCGATTACACCGGCTTCCCGGAAATGATGGATGGACGCGTGAAGACCCTGCATCCGAAGGTCCACGGCGGCATCCTCGGTCGTCGCGGCCAGGATGATGCCATTATGGAACAACACCACATTGCTCCTATCGATATGGTGGTTGTTAACCTGTATCCATTCGCCGAGACCGTCGCCCGCGAAGGATGTTCTCTGGAAGATGCCGTAGAGAACATTGATATCGGCGGCCCGACCATGGTGCGCTCCGCTGCCAAGAACCATAAAGATGTAGCTATCGTTGTGAAGAGCAGCGACTACGACGCCATTATTAAAGAGATGGATGCCAACGACGGTTCTCTGACCCTCGACACCCGTTTCGATCTCGCGATTAAAGCCTTCGAACACACTGCCGCTTACGACAGCATGATCGCCAACTACTTCGGCAGCATGGTTCCGGCCTACCACGGTGAAAGCAAAGAAGCCGCCGGTCGCTTCCCGCGTACGCTGAACCTGAACTTCATTAAGAAGCAGGATATGCGCTACGGCGAGAACAGCCATCAGCAGGCTGCCTTCTATATAGAAGAGAATGTTAAAGAAGCGTCCGTTGCCACCGCGCAGCAGGTTCAGGGTAAAGCGCTTTCCTACAACAACATCGCTGATACCGATGCGGCACTGGAGTGCGTGAAAGAATTCAACGAGCCAGCCTGTGTGATCGTCAAACACGCGAACCCGTGTGGTGTAGCAGTAAGTACCTCTATTCTTGACGCTTACGACCGCGCCTATAAAACCGACCCGACCTCCGCGTTCGGCGGCATCATCGCCTTTAACCGCGAGCTGGATGCTGAAACCGCGCAGGCGATCATTTCCCGCCAGTTCGTGGAAGTGATCATCGCCCCATCCGCCACCGAAGAAGCACTGAAAATTACCGCTGCCAAGCAGAACGTTCGCGTGCTGGTCTGCGGCCAATGGGCGCAGCGCGTTCCGGGCCTGGACTTTAAACGCGTTAACGGCGGCCTGCTGGTTCAGGATCGTGACCTCGGTATGGTGAGCGAAGGTGAACTGCGCGTGGTGACCAAGCGCCAGCCGACCGAGCAAGAGCTGCGTGATGCGCTGTTCTGCTGGAAAGTGGCGAAATTCGTTAAATCCAACGCCATCGTTTATGCCAAAGGCAATATGACCATCGGTATTGGCGCAGGCCAGATGAGCCGCGTTTACTCCGCCAAAATCGCCGGGATTAAAGCCGCCGACGAAGGCCTGGAAGTGAAAGGTTCCTCTATGGCTTCCGACGCTTTCTTCCCGTTCCGCGATGGAATTGATGCCGCTGCTGCCGCGGGCGTTACCTGCGTGATCCAGCCGGGCGGTTCTATCCGTGATGACGAAGTCATTGCCGCCGCAGACGAACACGGTATCGCGATGGTATTCACCGACATGCGCCACTTCCGCCATTAATTCAGGGAGCAGACGATGAAAGTTTTAGTCATTGGTAACGGCGGGCGCGAGCACGCCCTGGCCTGGAAAGCCGCACAGTCCTCGCTGGTTGATACCGTTTTTGTCGCACCGGGTAACGCCGGTACCGCACTGGAACCCACGCTGCAAAACGTGGCCATCGGCGTAACGGATATCCCGGCGCTGCTGGACTTTGCCCAGAACGAGAAGATCGATCTGACCATCGTTGGCCCGGAAGCGCCGCTGGTGATTGGCGTGGTCGATGCGTTCCGCGCCGCCGGTCTGAAAATCTTCGGCCCAACCGAAGGTGCCGCGCAGCTGGAAGGCTCCAAAGCCTTCACCAAAGATTTCCTCGCCCGTCACCAGATTCCGACGGCGGAATATCAGAACTTCACCGAAATCGAACCTGCGCTGGCTTACCTGCGCGAGAAAGGCGCGCCGA
Organism: Citrobacter sp. wls716; assembly: GCF_005280975.1. Taxonomy (NCBI): domain Bacteria; kingdom Pseudomonadati; phylum Pseudomonadota; class Gammaproteobacteria; order Enterobacterales; family Enterobacteriaceae; genus Citrobacter; species Citrobacter sp. wls716. The sequence goes on along the minus strand of NZ_SZWX01000050.1, from coordinate 29,463 downwards.
TCGTTATCAAAGCTGACGGTCTGGCTGCCGGGAAAGGCGTTATCGTGGCGATGACGCTGGAGGAAGCCGAAGCCGCGGTTCATGACATGCTGGCCGGCAACGCGTTTGGCGACGCGGGCCACCGCATCGTGATTGAAGAGTTCCTCGACGGTGAAGAAGCGAGCTTTATCGTGATGGTCGACGGCGAGCACGTACTGCCGATGGCCACCAGCCAGGACCACAAACGCGTAGGTAACGGTGACACCGGCCCGAACACTGGCGGGATGGGTGCCTACTCCCCTGCTCCGGTAGTGACCGATGAAGTGCACCAGCGCACCATGGAACGCATCATCTGGCCAACCGTGAAAGGCATGGCGGCGGAAGGGAACACCTACACCGGTTTCCTGTATGCGGGTCTGATGATCGACAAGCAGGGCAACCCAAAGGTTATCGAGTTTAACTGCCGCTTCGGCGATCCGGAAACCCAGCCGATCATGCTGCGCATGAAATCGGATCTGGTGGATCTTTGCCTCGCCGCCTGTGACGGCAAGCTGAATGAGAAAACCTCCGAGTGGGACGAGCGCGCTTCGCTGGGTGTGGTCATTGCCGCCGGAGGTTATCCGGGCAATTACAATACCGGCGATGAGATCCACGGTCTGCCGCTGGAAGACGTCGCTGACGGTAAAGTGTTCCACGCGGGCACCAAACTGTCTGCAGACGATCGCGTGCTGACCAACGGTGGTCGCGTGCTGTGCGCCACCGCGCTGGGTAACACCGTGGCTGAAGCGCAGAAACGCGCTTACGCCCTGATGACCGACATCCGCTGGGATGGCAGCTTCAGCCGTAACGACATCGGCTGGCGCGCCATTGAACGCGAGCAACGCTAACGCGAAATTTTCGCCAGCAGCGTTTTACGCGTAATGCCTAACTGACGGGCGGCTTCCGTTTTATTGCCGCCCGTTTTTTCAAGCGCCGCCAGAATCACCTCCTTTTCGACATCCACCAGCGGTTGGATCTCGCCACTGAATTCCGTTTTTATCGGCGTCGCGGCAATCGCCATCGGCAGTTCACGTTCGGAAATATATTCCCCCGTCAGCAGCACCACCGAGCGCTCAATCGCATTTTCCAACTCACGAATATTGCCCGGCCAGTCATAGTGGATCAGCAGATCCATCGCCTGCGGCGTAAAGCCTTTCACCGCTTTACGGTTACGCGCGGCAAAACGCTGGAGAAAATGTTCGGCTAACAGCGGAATATCTTCCCGGCGCTGGCGCAATGCTGGCATTTCGATGGTGACGACGTTCAGGCGATAGTAGAGATCCTGGCGAAAGCGCCCGGCACTGACTTCCTCCGCCAGATCTCGATGCGTGGCGGCGATCAGCCGGACATCAACCGCAATAGTCTGGTTGCTGCCAACCCGCTGTACTTCTCGCTCCTGGATAGCCCGCAGCAGACGCACCTGCATCAGCGGTGAGATATCGCCAATTTCATCAAGAAATAACGTGCCACCATCGGCTTCCACAAAGCGCCCTTCCCGTCGTTTATCCGCCCCGGTAAACGCCCCTTTCTCGTGACCAAAAAGTTCGGACTCCAGCAGCGATTCATTAAGCGCCGCGCAGTTGAGCGTCACCAGCGGCTTATCGCGACGGGCGCTGCAGGCATGTAGCGCCCGGGCCACCAACTCTTTCCCCGTGCCGGAGTCTCCGTGGATGAGCACCGTGGCGTCCGAGGGCGCAACCATCGCGATTTCATTAAGCAACTTCTGCATCGCCGGACTGCTGCCAATCATGCCAAACTGTACCGCCGACGCCGATGGCAGTTCGGCGCCCATTTCCCGCGTATGCGCCAGCGCCTTTTCCAGCGTCTCCTGCAGACGGTCAAAATCCAGCGGCTTGATTAAATAGTCCAGCGCCCCGGTTTTAAGCGCCTCAACGGCGGTCTCTACGCTGGAGAACGCCGTCATGATCAAGACCGGAATCGCCGGATTCAGCGCTTTAATCTCTTTCAGCGTTGCGATGCCGTCCATCTCCGCCATGCGTACATCACACAGCACTAAATCAAATACGCGTTCGCGCACCTGTTCCAGCGCCGCTCGCCCGCTATAGGCCAGCGCGACCTCATAACCCCAGCCGCGCAGCAGCGCCTGTAAAATAGTGCAGTGGCTGATATCGTCATCTACTACCAGAATATTGATTTTTCCGCGCGTCATCCTTGTTAATCCTGTTGTTTCGCTTTGGTCGGCAGCCAAAGAGTAAAGGTCGCACCTTTACCCTCAACGCTTGCCACCTGAATGGTGCCACCATGCTGTTCGATAATGTTCTGCACTACCGCCAGCCCGAGGCCGGTTCCGTCAGCTTTGGTTGTAAAGTAAGGCGTAAAAATGGCCTCCAGCTGTTCCGCTGCAATTCCCTTTCCGCTATCGGTAACCACAATTTTAACGCGATCGCCGCTGCTTTCATTCGCTTCAACCGTGATCGTGCCCTGACGACCAATCGCATGAATGGCGTTCAGATACAGATTCAACAAAACCTGAGTCAGTCGGTCAGGATCGGCCTGGATAGCGGGCAGCGTAGAATTGGCCGAAAAGCGGAGCTGGATTTCCCTGCTTGCCGCATCCTGACTCACCAGGTGTAATGAGTGGGTGATAACCTCATTGAGATCCACCTGTTGCAGCGTCAGATGCGCTGGCTTCACCAGCTCCAGCAGCTCGCTCACCACCCGATTTAAACGGTCCGCTTCTTTCGCCATCACCTGAGCCAGCTCATGCGACTCGCCACCCGGCGGGGTTCGTTCGGCAAAATACTTTGCCAGACCTTTGATGGAAGACAGCGGATTGCGAATTTCATGTGCGACGCCGGCCGCCAGGTGTCCGAGCGCCAGCAGTTTTTCTTTCCGCTTCATCGCATCCTGCAATTCCTTGTACGAACGCTGATAGCGCTGATACCAGAAAAACGTAAGTACAGTTGCCAGTAGTACAGCCGCCAGCGCACAGAGGACTATCAGTGTGTTACGCCACTCTCTTGTCTGGGTCGCCGCCAGATCGCTGGCATCAAAGGCGATAAAAATGGTTTGTGCAGGGATGTTAAGCCGCCCGTCATTACTGGCGCAACTCGCCATGCCATGACGTCCTGGACCATACGTCGGCTGAAACTGGCGATAAATTTCCAGGGCCGGCGTTTTTTCACCATCCCTCACTTGAATGTCAATATTTCGCCAGCTTTCTTGCTCCCCAGGACTAAGCTGTCGCAGGACATCCGGTGAATAGAGCGTTTTCCCGACCATCGCCGAATTGCTGTGAGTCATAATGACGCCATGCTCATCCACAACGGCAAACCATAATACGCCCGGCTGTACGGCCATTTGTTCCAGCAGCGTCTGCTGTTGAGCATGATGCATGCGCATACCCATACCTACGCGCGTACCAGACTCCAGAGCGCGAATGAGCACGCTGCCTTTTTCCAGTAGCGTTTGCCGCGCGGCGCCACTTTCCCGCCCATAGTCCCGAATGGTCATAACCGAAAACCAGCCAACCAAAATCAGGATTGCCGCCAGCAAGAGTCGGCTCAACCACTTTGCCACCGTATCCTTATAAAGACGCATACGCTCTCCCTTTCCCACCGTTTCCTTTCTTCGCTTCAGGTATACAGCAGAAATCATGCCATTTTTTCCCCCTGATAACCCTGCCCTCAGACACAAACAGCTGAAAGTACCGGGTAAAAATGACCCGCTGGCGCGTTCTGGCGAGTCATTTTTACCCGTTTTCCTGCAAAGACGACGCGCACAACGCCCGCAGGGCAGGGATCAACGCTTTGGCACGGAAGATGCAAAAGAGAATGTAAGCTAACCAACAGGAGAACGAACGATGAAACGGAACAACAAACTGGCACTGATTGCACTTTCTCTTATCGCACTGGGCTCCACCCCGGTACTGGCGCAGAATCACTGGGGATATGGTGATGGAATGCAGCAACGGGGCGGTACCCCAATGACCGCTGAGCAGCAGGCTGCCGCACAGAAAATCTATGATGATTACTACTCCCAGACCAGCGCGTTGCGCCAACAGCTGACATCCAAACGTTATGAGTACAATGCACTATTAACGGCCAGCTCGCCGGACACGGCAAAAATTAATGCCGTTGCAAAAGAGATGGAAGCGTTGAATCAGTCTCTGGACGAGCAGCGCGTTAAACGCGATGTCGCAATGGCGCAGGCTGGCGTGCCACGTGGCGCGGGAATGGGCTACGGCGGATGCGGCGGTGGCGGTAACCATCGCGGCGGCGGCCATATGGGAATGGGGCACTGGTAAAAGACGTGATGCCTGATGACGCCATACGGTTCAGGCCTGCTGACTACCTGTCTTCAGGTTTTCAGAACGTTTTGGCTGTAGGCTGCCAGTGACAAAAATCTTCATTGGCGACTAGCAGTAGCTGCGACCCTTCGGGCGCTTCCAGCCATGCCACACTCACCTCTACGGATGAATGTTTCTGGCGGCGCTCGATATGGTTTATCGCCCACGACTCCAGGTCTGGCTTCAGCGTTTCACCTTCACAGGTTGTGACCGTGTTATCCGCATGCCAACGTCCCTGACGCAATATCACCCGTCCCTGACGCAGCGCATCGCTGGTCTTGCGGATTTGATCGGCACGATAGCGGTACAACGCAATTTGATCGCTGGAAAGCTGCTGCTTTTGCCCGGCGACTTCACGTTGCATGAAACTCAGTTCGCCGCGGTCATCGAAGCGGATACGAATATGTTCCGGCGGTTTACTGTAAACATTGAGTTCTATCAGAGAGAGCGTATCTCCCTGCCAGCGGTATTCACTGGTGGTGGTATCGCCGTTACGCCACGGACTCAATACCGAGAGCAAGTGAACATCGTCACTGGAATCTTTACGCCAGACGCGTACCGCCCCCTGCTCGCCAACATAACCGCTGGCCGTGAACGGAGGAAGCTCGGAATGACGACTACAGGCCGACAGCAACAGCACACCTGAAAGCCAGAGCGTATGACGCCAGATGGACAAAAGGGGCGAAACCGCCCCTTCGTTAAAACTGTTCACTGCCACGCGAATTACTTAACCGCGTCTTTCAGTGCTTTACCAGAAACAAATGCCGGTACGTTAGCTGCGGCGATTTTGATTTCTTTACCGGTCTGCGGGTTGCGGCCAGTGCGCTCAGCACGGTGGTTCACTTTGAAGGTACCGAAACCAACCAGTTGTACAGCATCGCCTTCTTTCAGAGACTCAGTAATAGCAGCCAGAGTGGATTCCAGAGCAGCTTTAGCCTGTGTTTTAGACAGTTCTGCTTTGTCTGCAATTACATCAATCAGTTGAGTCTTGTTCATAAGTTATCCTTACAATGTGTTTATCGCTTGCTAAGCATCGAGTGCGACGGAAATGCCAGAAAAGCACTCTCCTGCATACACGCACCGATAGCCACTTTTTTTCGCCCCCCAAATGTAGACCAGACCGGGGGCGGATGGGAAGCCTTCAGGCACGACAAATCAGGCGTTAAATCACGTTTTGTGGTGTCATTGCTGAAAATTTATACCAATATTGCTCTCGCCAGCCTCGCGCAGGTCTGCACGCAGCCCTTTTATCAGCTCAATATCGCGTTCTTCACAATCGGCTAAAAGTCGGAAAATTTCCCACTGAATATCCCATTCTTGCTCAACGGCAGGGTTCTCTTTGAGCTCTTCATCGGTCATTTCGCGACCAGCTTGCGTCATTTCCAGCATCGCTACTGTGGTAATTGAAGCCTTACTGACTTCAATAGCGTGTTCCAGCGTTTCACCACTCAGACGTGAATGCATCAGTTCGCTTAATGCCACACAGGCATCAATCGCCGGATAAACGCCGTACAGATCGTAATCGTCTGCAGAAGGAATGGCCTCTTCAAACTTTTCCAACTGGCTGTCGAAATTGATTTTCGCGTCTTTAACCGTCAGCGCTTCCCAAATCAGATCCAGAATTCGGCGGTAAATCTGTCCATCGCCAAATTCAGTTTGCTTGCAGAACATGGCGTAATTCGGGTACATGCGTTCGCACAGACAGGCCATAAATGTGACGTGCTGCCAGCTTTCCAGCTTCTCCAGACGCAGGTGAATCGGATTTTGTAACATGATGAGTTCTCAAATACGGAAATTAGCCGCAGTTTACCCGATATGGGGCGCTTTTGCTGCAAGCCGCGTAAAAGCCGGGCGTTCGGATGCCACCGCATCTGCCCAGCGCGTTGGTTCCGGCAGACGATAGCCGTTCATACAGCGTTGTACCCACGCCAGTGCGCTGTCCATACTCACGCGGTGACCCGTAGAGATAAACAACGGGTTACAGCGCGCTTTGCTGCGCCAGACCCACGCCAGCTGTTCGCCTTTATCCAGCAATGGTGCTAACGCGCCGGATTCGGCAGCGAGCGGCTCAAACTTGCCGCACAACCGTTTTTTCGCCACGCCAATCGTCGGGACATCCACCAGCAGACCAAAATGACTGGCTACGCCCAGGCGACGCGGGTGCGAAATGCCGTGCCCGTCAACGAACAGCAGATCTGGCTTGTGCGAGAGCAATTGCCAGGCGGCCATCAGCGCGGGGGTTTCACGAAAGGAGAGAAAACCGGGAATGTAGGGCATGGTGGTGGCGATACGCGCCACCTTGTATTCAACCAGTTCAAGCGTGGGATACTTCAGTAAGACCATCGCGGCTCGCGTCACTTCGCCACCCTGCTCAAACCCAACGTCCGCCCCGCCGATCAGAGCAGGCGGATCGTTCTTCAGACGATCCTCGCGGATCACTGAAGAGGCCAGTTCAAGCTGCTGCGCGCGTAATGACGCGAGATCCATAATGACTCCTTAGCGGTGGTACTGTTCGGACAACCGATGTACCGCCTCCACAAAGACACCCGCATGTTCTGGCGGGACGTCCTGATGAATGCCGTGGCCCAGGTTAAAGACATGCCCTTCGCCCTGACCGAATCCGGCCAGAATTGTCGCCACCTCTTCTTCGATGCGGGCTGGCGGCGCATACAGCATGGATGGATCCATATTGCCCTGCAGCGCCACTTTATGACCTACACGACGACGCGCATCGGCAATGTCAGTGGTCCAGTCGAGACCTAACGCATCACAGCCGGTTTCCGCCATCGCTTCCAGCCACTGACCGCCGCCTTTGGTAAACAGGGTCACCGGTACACGACGACCGTCGTTCTCGCGCAGCAGGCCATCAACGATTTTGTGCATGTAGTACAGGGAGAACTGCTGATAGTCGCGACCGGTCAGCACACCGCCCCATGTATCGAAAATCATCACCGACTGCGCGCCCGCTTTGATCTGCGCGTTCAGGTACAGCGTGACGCTTTTCGCCAGCTTATCCAGCAGCAGATGCAGCGCTTTAGGGTCGGCATACATCATCTTTTTAATCACGGTGAAGGCCTTGCTGCTACCGCCTTCGACCATATAGGTCGCCAGCGTCCACGGGCTACCGGAGAAACCGATCAGCGGCACCTCGCCTTTCAGTTCACGGCGAATCGTGCGCACCGCATTCATCACGTAACCCAACCCATCTTCCGGGTCCGGGATCGGCAGTTTGTCGACGTCCGCCTTGCTGGTAATCGGCGAGATAAAGCGTGGGCCTTCTCCGGCTTCAAAATAGAGCCCAAGCCCCATCGCATCGGGAATCGTCAGGATATCCGAGAAGAGGATCGCGGCATCAAGCTTATAACGACGCAGCGGCTGCAGCGTGACTTCGCAGGCCAGCTCGGCATTTTTGCACAGCGCCATAAAATCGCCCGCCTCGGCGCGGGTAGCTTTGTATTCCGGTAGATAGCGGCCCGCCTGGCGCATCATCCATACCGGAGTGACATCAACGGGCTGGCGCAGCAGCGCACGCAGATAACGATCGTTCTTCAGTTCGGTCATTTTTGCAGTTCCTTATTGCGTCAGTCCATCAGTGTATCATCACTCGTTCTTTACTCGTACTCAGCCCGACACATCGCCACAGTGTCTTCAATCAATCGCCGCGCGACGGTGCCTGGCGGGGGAAGCAGCGGTAAATCATCGTAGCGATACCAGTTCGCTTCCAGCAGTTCTTTCGGGTCGATAACAATCTCGCCGCTATCATACTCTGCCATAAATGCGGTCATCAAAGACTGTGGGAACGGCCACGGCTGAGAAGTGACATAGCGCAGGTTTTTCACCTTAATGCCGCTCTCTTCCATGACTTCACGCGCCACCGCCTGCTCAAGGGTCTCGCCCACTTCGACAAAACCCGCCAGCACGGTATGCACGCCGTTGCGATGGCGAACATGTTGGGCGAGCAGGATAGCGTCGTCACGGCGAATGGCGACGATAATACAGGGGGCAATTTGCGGGTAGTAGCGTTCCCGGCAGTGGCTGCACAGCATCGCCCATTCCGTTTTACTCGGGTGCATCGTGTGCCCACAGTAGCCGCAGAATTTATGCGAGCGGTAAAACTCGGCCAGCTGTACGCCGCGTCCGGCCAGTTGAAACAGGCCAACATCCTGGTCAATGACCTGGCGTACCGACCCCATATCGTGGCGACGTTGCTGCTGCACCAGCCAGACCGTCTCCCCTTCCCATTCGCCGATAGAAAGTGCGCGCTGCCCGATCAAATCAAAACGTGCCGCGTCGCCGTGAGGCAGCTCGCCATGAGGCAACCATAACTTTTGCTCATGACTGACAATCCACCAGCCGCTATCTAATTTTTCAATTATACGATCCATATCTCTTGCGCAACCTTTGCTTCACAGGCATGTTGTTTACATTATTTTTACATTTACGGGTGAGCAGTTCCTAAACACCATCTTGCGGAGTCAATCATGCTAAACCAGCTGGAAAGCCTGACGGAGCACGTCGGAGGAAGTAATAAACTGGTTGATCGCTGGCTACATGTACGTAAGCACCTGCTCGTGGCTTACTACAATCTGGTTGGCATTAAGCCTGGCAAAGAATCGTACATGCGACTCAATGAAAAAGCGCTGGATGATTTTTGTCAGAGCCTGGTCGATTACCTCTCCACCGGACACTTCAGTATTTATGAACGTATTCTCCATAAATTGGAAGGGAACGGGCAGCTTTTAAAAGCCACAAAAATTTGGCCGCTGCTGGAAGCCAATACGCAGCTGATCATGAACTACTATGATACCAGTCTGGAAACGGCGATTGATCATGATAACTTCCTTGAATTCCAACAGGTTTTATCAGATCTCGGCGAGGCGCTGGAAGCCCGGTTCGTGCTGGAAGATAAGCTGATCATGCTGGTATTTGACGCGATGCACGAGAGTAGTACTCTCAAACGTCATGCTTGAGATTTACGGCATTAACGCGTAGTTTACATTCATTACCTCTAAGATAGAGGTTACTTCTTGTCGGAGTGCTTATTTTCCACAACAGCATGAGTGGAAAAGGCTGAGACCGTTAATTCGGGATCCGCGGAACCTGATCAGGTTAAAACCTGCGAAGGGAACAAGAGTCAATCTGCAACCGTTCGCCTTTGGGCGATCGTCTCTCTTGCTTCATCCGTCGTCTGACAAGCCACGTCCTTACTTTTTTGGAATGAGCTATGTCTGCCACTACTAAACCATCACGCCGCGAACAGCGCGCGCAAGCCCAACACTTTATCGATACCCTGGAAGGGACCGCCTTCCCTAACTCAAAACGCATTTATATTACCGGTTCGCAGCCGGATATCCGCATCCCGATGCGCGAAATCCAGCTGAGCCCGACGCTAATTGGCGGCAGCAAAGACAATCCGCAGTTTGAAGACAACGAAGCCGTGCCTGTGTACGACACCTCCGGGCCGTATGGCGATCCTGACGTGGCGATTAACGTCCAAAAAGGCCTGGCGAAATTGCGCCAGCCGTGGATTGCGGCGCGTAACGACAGCGAAGAACTGGACGACCGCAGCTCCGCTTACACCAAAGAGCGCCTGGCCGACGATGGCCTGGACGAGCTGCGTTTCAGCGGCCTGATGACGCCAAAGCGCGCCAAAGCCGGTAAGCGCGTGACCCAGCTGCACTACGCCCGTCAGGGGATCGTCACGCCGGAGATGGAGTTTATCGCCATCCGTGAAAATATGGGCCGCGAACGTATTCGCAGTGAAGTACTGCGCCACCAGCATCCGGGGATGAACTTTGGCGCGCGCCTGCCGGAAAATATCACGCCGGAATTCGTGCGTGATGAAGTCGCTGCGGGCCGGGCGATTATTCCTGCCAACATCAACCACCCGGAATCCGAGCCGATGATCATCGGTCGCAACTTCCTGGTGAAGGTGAATGCCAACATCGGTAACTCGGCGGTCACTTCTTCTATCGAAGAAGAGGTCGAAAAACTGGTGTGGTCTACCCGCTGGGGCGCGGATACGGTGATGGACCTGTCGACCGGCCGCTATATTCACGAAACCCGCGAGTGGATCCTGCGTAACAGCCCGGTGCCGATCGGCACCGTACCGATCTACCAGGCGCTGGAGAAGGTCAATGGGATCGCCGAAGATCTCACCTGGGAAGCATTCCGTGACACGCTGCTGGAGCAGGCCGAACAGGGCGTCGACTACTTCACCATTCACGCGGGCGTGCTGCTACGCTACGTGCCGATGACTGCCAAACGCCTGACCGGTATTGTCTCACGCGGTGGTTCTATCATGGCGAAATGGTGCCTCTCGCATCACAAAGAGAACTTCCTGTTCGAACATTTCCGCGAGATTTGCGAAATTTGCGCCGCCTACGACGTCTCGCTCTCTCTCGGCGACGGCCTGCGTCCGGGTTCGGTTCAGGATGCCAACGACGAAGCGCAGTTCTCCGAACTGCATACGCTGGGCGAGCTGACCAAAATCGCCTGGGAATACGACGTGCAGGTGATGATTGAAGGCCCGGGGCATGTGCCGATGCATATGATCCAGCGCAACATGACCGAAGAGCTGGAGAGCTGCCACGAAGCGCCGTTCTACACCTTAGGGCCGTTGACGACAGATATCGCGCCGGGCTATGACCACTTCACCTCCGGCATTGGCGCGGCGATGATCGGCTGGTTTGGCTGCGCGATGCTGTGCTACGTCACGCCAAAAGAGCACCTCGGCTTGCCGAACAAAGAAGACGTGAAGCAAGGGCTGATTACCTACAAAATTGCCGCCCACGCAGCTGACTTAGCAAAAGGTCATCCGGGCGCGCAGATCCGCGACAACGCGATGTCGAAAGCGCGCTTCGAATTCCGCTGGGAAGACCAGTTTAACCTCGCGCTCGATCCGTTCACCGCCCGCGCCTATCACGATGAAACCCTGCCGCAAGAGTCCGGCAAGGTCGCCCACTTCTGCTCCATGTGCGGGCCGAAGTTCTGCTCGATGAAAATCAGCCAGGAGGTTCGCGACTACGCCGCCGCGCAGACTATTGAAGTGGGAATGGCAGACATGTCGGAGAACTTCCGCGCCAAAGGCAGTGAAATCTACCTCAAAAAAGAGGAGGCATAATGTACCAGCCTGATTTCCCGACCGTGCCGTTCCGCCTCGGGCTTTACCCGGTGGTGGACAGCGTGCAATGGATTGAACGCCTGCTGGAGGCGGGCGTACGCACGATCCAGCTGCGTATCAAAGATAAACGCGATGAAGAGGTCGAAGCCGACGTTATCGCCGCCATCGCGCTGGGGCGTCACTATGACGCCCGCCTGTTTATCAACGACTACTGGCGGCTGGCGATTAAGCACAACGCTTACGGCGTGCATCTGGGCCAGGAAGACCTTGAAACCACCGACCTGAAGGCCATTCAGGCGGCGGGGCTGCGCCTGGGTGTCTCCACTCACAATGATATGGAGATCGACGTCGCGCTCGCCGCTAAGCCTTCTTATATCGCACTCGGCCACGTTTTCCCTACGCAAACCAAGCAGATGCCTTCCGCCCCGCAGGGGCTGACACAGCTGGCAGGCCATATTGAACGACTGGCAGATTACCCGACCGTGGCGATTGGCGGTATCAGCCTTGAGCGCGCCCCGTCGGTGCTGGCGACCGGCGTCGGCAGCATTGCCGTGGTCAGCGCTATCACCCTGGCGGCCGACTGGCAGGCAGCCACGGCGCAACTGCTCGACATAGCAGGAGTCGGCGATGAATGACCGCGACTTTATGCGTTACAGCCGGCAGATCCTGCTCGGCGATATCGCGATTGAGGGCCAACAAAAGCTGCTCGACAGCCATGTGCTGATTGTCGGTTTAGGCGGGTTAGGTTCGCCTGCCGCGCTGTATCTGGCGGGAGCAGGTATCGGCAAACTGACGCTGGTAGACGATGACGACATTCATTTGAGCAATCTGCAGCGCCAGATCCTGTTTACCACTGATGATATCGCGCATTCAAAATCGCAAATTGCCCAGCAGCGCCTGACGCGGCTCAACCCGGATATCGAACTGGTATCGCTCCAGCAGCGACTGAAAGGCGATGCGCTCCGGCATGCGGTAGCGCGTGCCGACGTGGTGCTCGACTGTACCGACAACATGGCCACGCGTCAGGAAATTAACGCCGCCTGCGTGTCGCTGAATACACCTTTGGTTACCGCCAGCGCCGTCGGTTTCGGCGGCCAGTTGATGGTGCTCACGCCACCGTGGGAGCAAGGTTGTTACCGCTGCCTGTGGCCGGATGATGTCGAACCTGAACGCAACTGCCGCACCGCCGGGATCGTCGGCCCGGTGGTTGGCGTGATGGGTACTTTGCAAGCGCTGGAGGCCATCAAACTGCTTAGCGGCATTGCAACGCCCAGCGGCGAGTTACGCCTGTTTGACGGTAAAACCAGCCAATGGCGCAGCCTTGCGCTGCGTCGGGCCAATGGCTGCCCGGTATGCGGAGGGCAACATGCAGATTCAGTTCAATGATGAGCCGATGCAGTGCGCCGAGGGACAAACCGTCAGCGGGCTGCTCACCGAGCTTAATCAGCTCAAACCGGGCGCGGCGCTGGCGCTCAATCAGCAGATCCTGCCGCGCGAGCAGTGGCAGCAGCACATCGTGCAGGAAGGCGACCAGATCCTGCTTTTTCAGGTTATTGCAGGGGGTTGATATGTTACGTATTGCCGACAAAACGTTTGATTCACATCTGTTCACCGGTACCGGAAAATTTGCCTCATCGCAGCTGATGGTCGAGGCGCTTCGCGCCTCCGGCAGCCAGCTGGTGACGCTGGCGATGAAGCGCGTGGATTTGCGCCAGCATAACGATGCCATTCTGGCCCCGCTTATCGACGCGGGCGTGACGCTGCTGCCTAACACCTCCGGAGCGAAAACCGCTGAAGAGGCGATTTTCGCCGCCCAACTGGCGCGTGAAGCGTTGGGCACAAACTGGCTGAAATTAGAAATCCACCCGGATGCCCGCTGGCTATTGCCCGATCCCATCGAAACGCTAAAAGCCGCCGAAGCGCTGGTGAAACAGGGCTTTGTGGTGCTGCCCTACTGCGGTGCGGACCCGGTACTGTGCAAGCGGCTGGAAGACGTGGGCTGCGCGGCGGTGATGCCGCTCGGCGCACCTATCGGCTCTAACCAGGGGCTGGAAACCAAAGCGATGCTGGAGATTATTATCCAGCAGGCGACCGTGCCGGTAGTGGTTGATGCAGGCATCGGCGTGCCCAGCCACGCCACGCAGGCGCTGGAAATGGGCGCCGACGCAGTTTTGGTCAACACGGCAATCGCGGTAGCCGACAGCCCGGTGATGATGGCCACCGCTTTCCGTCTGGCAGTTGAAGCAGGCCTTTTGGCGCGCCAGGCGGTACCTGGAAGCAAAAGCTCGCTGGCAAATCCCACCAGCCCGTTAACCGGATTCCTGGAGGCCTTCGCATGAAAACGTTCAGCGACCGCTGGCGACAACTGGACTGGGACGACATCCGCCTGCGCATCAACGGTAAAACCGCCGCTGACGTGGAACGCGCCCTCAACGCTTCACAGCTTAGCCGCGATGATTTGATGGCGCTGCTCTCCCCTGCCGCCGCCGACTATCTGGAGCCGCTGGCACAGCGGGCGCAAAAGCTCACCCGCCAGCGTTTTGGCAACACGGTGAGCTTTTACGTGCCGTTGTATCTCTCCAACCTATGTGCCAACGACTGCACCTACTGCGGTTTTTCGATGAGCAACCGTATCAAACGCAAAACGCTGGACGAAGATGAGATACAACGTGAGTGTGCGGCTATCCGCGAGCTGGGCTTTGAGCATCTGCTACTGGTCACCGGTGAACATCAGGCCAAAGTGGGGATGGATTACTTTCGTCGCCATTTGCCTGCCATTCGCCGCCAGTTTGCCTCTTTACAGATGGAAGTACAGCCGCTGTCAGAGGCTGAATATGCGGAGCTGAAGACGCTGGGGCTGGATGGAGTGATGGTATATCAGGAGAGCTATCATGAGGCGATTTACGCCCGCCACCATCTGAAGGGGAAAAAGCAGGATTTCTTCTGGCGACTGGAAACGCCGGACCGGCTGGGCCGCGCAGGGATCGACAAAATCGGTCTTGGCGCGTTGATTGGTTTGTCCGACAGTTGGCGGGTGGACTGCTATATGGTAGCTGAACATCTGCTGTGGATGCAGCAGCATTACTGGCAGAGCCGCTACTCTATCTCCTTCCCTCGCCTGCGCCCATGCACCGGAGGCGTTGAGCCTGCATCGATCATGGATGAGCGACAGTTGGTCCAGACCATTTGCGCGTTTCGTTTACTGGCACCAGAAATTGAGCTGTCGCTCTCCACCCGCGAATCGCCATGGTTTCGTGACCATGTGATCCCGTTGGCGATCAACAACGTCAGCGCCTTCTCTAAAACCCAGCCCGGCGGTTATGCCGATAACCACCCCGAACTGGAACAGTTCTCTCCGCACGACGATCGTCGCCCGGAAGCCGTTGCTGAAGCACTCATGGCGCAGGGATTACAGCCCGTGTGGAAAGACTGGGACAGCTATCTGGGACGCGCCGCCCAGATGCCCTAAGTCCAACGCTATCGCATAAACAAAAAAACCCGCTTTCGCGGGTTTTTTCTTCACTGGCACTTAACTGCTCAGGCTCTGGCCTTCATCGCTATCGTAAGCGTTCGTGAAATTATCGGCGATTACAGCGCGATAACGTTAACAGCAGACGGACCTTTAGCGCCGTTCTCAACAGAGAACTCCACTTTTTGACCTTCGTCTAAGGTTTTAAAATCGTTGCTCTGGATAGCGGAGAAATGCACAAACACATCCTTGCTACCGTCCTGAGGGGTGATAAAGCCAAAGCCTTTCTCAGGGTTAAACCATTTTACTAAACCAGTCATTTTGTTAGACATAGATACTTCCTTTCATGTTTTTGAGCCGCTTATGCAGCGAAGATGGCCTGTTTTGCAGAAATTAACTTATGGGGCACTTAGGGAGGAGGCTCATGAAGAAGAGTATCTGAGGATAACGCTTGAACTGAGAACTGCTTTACTAAAACTGCTTGCATAAGGTCTGTGTTCCAAACCGATGCCGCTATAGTAGACCTACTTCTAATCATTAAGCAAGAATTAATTTTTTTAATACTCACTGAGTGATGCAATGTTGAACCAACGCGGCTAAGCATCCTGGATAACAGCTTGATCTACAATGAACAAAAGCCCCGACTATTGCAGTCAGGGCTTTACGTTACTACACACTTCAAATTTAACATTAATAAACTTAACGATTTAATACTGCTGATGGTACTACTTTAAAATGTACACGTTTACTACAGATAATATTGGATATTGATACTAACTAAAGCTTTCCTCTATTTACCGTTAAACACATTCCACCCGCTTGATAATAGAACTCAAGGCTGGTGACCTAAACAAGTACACTTCCCCTCGCGACATATACTCTTTGATGCGTTGCCTTATTTTCCTCGTGATAACCAAAAAAGCAGAAATCACGAATAATTACTATTAAATCATGGCGTTACATCGTCTCGTTTTACTGATTTTTTGCGATTAGATATATCAACTACGTGGCCTGAAAGCATTGTCGAAGTGAAAAAATAGCGTTTTCAGCATCGACTATCCCATACAAAAAATACTCCGTGGCCTTTATCGCAAACCCCAATCGAGCTCTACTAACACTTACTACGTTAACAGCAAATGACAATTTCTCCGCTGTTAAGTATTAACATACGGGTTTAAAAAACGCTGTCAATACTGTTTTTTATAACATGTCTTTATTGACAGTAATTATATATTCCAGCATGTGATAAGCGAGTCAAAAAGCCGCCGGCCCTGGTGCAGATCATCGGGTTTTGCCTCTTTTTGTAACCGGTTTCAGAAAAAGTGATTTTCTTTGTGATGCCTTGCACACAATCGTTGCAAAGCAGTTGTTGCTACAGCTGGCTCGCGATAATTATCAACCCACACATGTTGATCGAGACTGCTTATGAAAAACATCGTTTTATGCTGTGCCGCCGGAATGTCCACCAGCATGCTGGTGCAAAGGATGAAAGATGCCGCCCAGAAAAAAGGCGTCGACGTCACTATCAAAGCGGTCCCGGTGGCTGAGTTTGCAGAGAATATTGCCACTGCAGATATTGTTTTACTCGGTCCACAGGTTAAGTATGAGCAGGCCAAGCTGCAGGCGCTTGCTGACCCGTTAGGTAAAAAGGTCGCGGTGATCGATATGATGGATTACGGCATGATGAAAGGTGATGCCGTACTGGATAAAGCGCTGAAACTGCTGGAGTAATGGCATGGAAGAGTTAGAAACAATCATCATGGAATTACTCGTTAATGCGGGTGCTGCCCGCAGCCAGGCCCTGACAGCGCTACAACTGGCGCGTAAAGGGGATTTCCCCGGTGCAGAACAAGCGATGACGGAATCACGCGAGTACGTTAAACAAGCGCATAAAATTCAGACCCAGCTGATCGGAATTGACGAAGGTACCGGCAAGCTTCCGGTTAATCTCATCACCGTCCATTCGCAGGACCATCTGATGAACGCGATGGTGATTCAGGATCTGGCGGGCGACATGATTGAACTTTATCGGCGCTTACCGCCGGTAAATTAATGACATTGCCGGATAGCTTCGTCGCCTCGTAGGCCTGATAAGCACAGCGCCATCAGGCATAAACACAGACATAAAAAAACCCGCCGAAGCGGGTTTTTTATTATGGTCAGCAACGATTAATCGTTGTCAGAACCGCCCAGGCCTGCGTTCAGCAGTTCTGCCAGGCTGGCAGACGCATCTTCAGCAGTCACCTGCGGAGCAGCTGGCAGTTCGCCCGCTGCGCGACGGCGCATACGATCCTGGTGGTACGCGTAACCGGTACCTGCCGGGATCAGACGACCCACGATTACGTTCTCTTTCAGACCGCGCAGTTCATCACGTTTACCTGCAACAGCGGCTTCGGTCAGGACACGCGTGGTTTCCTGGAACGATGCTGCAGAGATGAAGGACTCGGTTGCCAGAGACGCTTTGGTGATACCCAGCAGATCGCGGGAGAACGTTGCACCCACTTTGCCGTTCGCTTCCAGCTCTCGGTTAGCGATCTTGACGCGGGAGTATTCAACCTGCTCGCCTTCCAGGAAGTCGGAGCTACCAGCGCTTTCGATGGTGGCTTTACGCAGCATCTGACGAACGATAACTTCGATGTGTTTATCGTTAATCTTAACGCCCTGCAGACGGTATACGTCCTGAACTTCGTTAACGATGTAACGAGTTACAGCATGCACACCACGCAGACGCAGGATGTCATGCGGCGCTTCCGGACCGTCGGAAACCACGTCACCACGTTCTACACGTTCACCTTCGAACACGTTGAGCTGACGCCATTTCGGAATCATCTCTTCGTACGGTTCGCTACCGTCTACCGGGGTGATAACCAGACGACGTTTCCCTTTGGTTTCTTTACCGAAGGAAATGATGCCGCTGATTTCAGCCAGGATTGCCGGCTCTTTCGGACGACGTGCTTCGAACAGGTCCGCAACGCGCGGCAGACCACCGGTGATATCCTTGGTACCGCCGGATTCCTGCGGAACACGCGCCAGGGTGTCACCAGAACTGATCTGTACGCCATCTTCCAGCTGAACAATCGCTTTACCCGGCAGGAAGTACTGAGCAGGCATATCGGTGCCTGGGATCAGAACGTCGTTGCCCTGAGCATCAACAATTTTCAGTGCCGGACGCAGGTCTTTACCGCCCGCAGTACGCTCTGCAGAATCCAGAACCACCAGAGAAGACAGACCGGTCAGCTCGTCGGTCTGACGAGTAATGGTCTGGCCGTCGATCATGTCAGTGAAGCGGACAAAACCACTCACTTCGGTGATAACCGGCATGGTGTGCGGATCCCAGTTTGCTACGGTTTCGCCGCCAGCAACCTGTTCGCCATCACCTTTCGCCATAACGGAGCCGTAAGGCACTTTATAGCTTTCTTTGGTACGGCCGAATTCGTCGATCAGTTTCAGTTCGGTGTTACGTGAGGTGATAACCAGTTTGCCGCTGGAGTTCACAACCGACTTCGCATTGCTCAGACGGATGCTACCTTTGTTTTTCACCTGGATGCTGGATTCAGCAGCCGCACGAGATGCCGCACCACCGATGTGGAACGTACGCATCGTCAGCTGTGTACCCGGTTCACCGATGGACTGTGCCGCGATAACGCCGATTGCTTCACCTTTGTTGATGATGTGGCCACGCGCCAGGTCACGACCGTAGCAGTGCGCACATACACCAAAGTCGGTGTCACAAGATACGACGGAACGTACTTTGACGGAGTCAACGGAGTTCTCTTCCAGCAGATCACACCACTGTTCGTGCAGCAGCGTGTTGCGTGGAACCAGAATATCCGCCGTACCCGGCTTCAGAACGTCTTCAGCAGTTACACGACCCAGAACGCGATCGCGCAGCGGCTCTTTAACGTCACCACCCTCGATAACCGGGGTCATGGTGATGCCTTCCAGAGTGCCGCAATCGTCTTCAGTAACAACCAGGTCCTGCGCAACGTCGACCAGACGACGAGTCAGATAACCGGAGTTCGCTGTTTTCAGTGCGGTATCCGCCAGACCTTTACGCGCACCGTGAGTAGAGATGAAGTACTGGAGTACGTTCAGACCTTCACGGAAGTTCGCGGTGATTGGCGTTTCGATGATGGAGCCATCTGGCTTCGCCATCAGACCACGCATACCGGCCAGCTGACGAATCTGTGCTGCAGAACCACGCGCACCGGAGTCGGCCATCATGTAGATGCTGTTGAAGGAAACCTGCTGCTCTTCTACGCCGTCACGGTTAATAACGGTTTCGGTTTGCAGGTTATCCATCATCGCTTTGGATACACGATCGTTCGCCGCAGCCCAGATATCGATAACTTTGTTATAGCGTTCGCCCGCGGTTACCAGACCAGACTGGAACTGCTCCTGGATCTCAGCAACTTCAGCTTCTGCTTCAGAGATGATCTCGTGTTTCTTCTCCGGGATGACCATGTCATCAATACCAACAGATGCACCGGAACGCGCTGCATAAGCAAAGCCGGTATACATTGTCTGGTCAGCGAAGATAACGGTCGGCTTCAGGCCCAGAATGCGGTAACAGGTGTTCAGCATTTTGGAGATTGCTTTCTTGCCCAGCGCCTGGTTGACGATGGAGAAAGGCAGACCTTTCGGTACGATCATCCACAGAATGGCGCGACCTACGGTCGTGTCTTTCAGGCTGGTGTGCGCAACGAATTCGCCGTTTTCATCTTTTTCATATTCAGTGATACGCACTTTAACGCGCGCATGCAGAGAGGCCAGACCTGCGCGATAGATACGCTCAGCTTCTTTCGGGCCAGTCAGCACCATGCCTTCGCCTTTGGCGTTAACACAGTCACGGGTCATGTAGTACAGACCCAATACAACGTCCTGAGACGGAACGATGATAGGTTCGCCGTTCGCCGGAGACAGGATGTTGTTAGTAGACATCATCAGCGCACGCGCTTCGAGCTGGGCTTCCAGCGTCAGCGGTACGTGGACAGCCATCTGGTCACCATCGAAGTCGGCGTTATATGCCGCACAAACCAGCGGGTGCAGCTGGATAGCTTTACCTTCGATCAGTACCGGTTCAAATGCCTGGATACCCAGACGGTGCAGTGTTGGTGCACGGTTCAGCAGTACCGGGTGTTCGCGGATAACTTCGTCCAGGATATCCCAAACGACAGCTTCTTCACGCTCAACCATTTTCTTAGCGGCTTTGATGGTGGTGGCCAGGCCACGCAGTTCCAGCTTGCCGTAAATGAACGGTTTGAACAGTTCCAGTGCCATTTTCTTCGGCAGACCGCACTGATGCAGACGCAGGTATGGACCTACGGTGATTACAGAACGACCGGAGTAGTCAACACGCTTACCGAGCAGGTTCTGACGGAAACGACCCTGTTTACCTTTGATCATGTCAGCCAAAGATTTCAGAGGACGTTTGTTAGAACCGGTGATCGCACGACCGCGACGACCGTTATCCAGCAGGGCGTCAACCGCTTCCTGCAGCATACGTTTTTCGTTGCGTACGATGATGTCCGGCGCAGCCAGATCCAGCAGACGCTTCAGACGGTTGTTACGGTTGATAACGCGACGATACAGATCGTTCAGATCCGACGTTGCGAAACGACCACCATCCAGCGGAACCAGCGGACGCAGATCTGGCGGCAGAACCGGCAGAACGGTCAGGATCATCCACTCTGGCTTGTTGCCAGACTGTACGAAGGCTTCCAGCAGTTTGATACGCTTGGTCAGCTTCTTACGCTTGGTTTCGGAGTTAGTTTCGTTCAGCTCTTCGCGCAGAGTTTCACACTCTTGCTCCAGATCCATGCTCTTCAGCAGGGCCTGAATAGCTTCCGCACCCATCTTCGCGTCAAATTCGTCACCGAACTCTTCCAGCGCGTCCAGATACTGCTCTTCAGTCAGGATCTGTTGACGTTCCAGGTTAGTCATACCGCCTTCGATAACCACATAAGATTCGAAGTACAGTACACGTTCGATATCACGCAGCGGCATATCGAGCAGCAAACCGATACGGGACGGCAGAGATTTCAGGAACCAGATGTGAGCGGTCGGAGACGCCAGCTCGATGTGGCCCATACGCTCACGGCGTACTTTGGTCTGGGTCACTTCAACGCCGCACTTCTCACAGATCACACCACGGTGTTTCAGGCGCTTGTACTTACCGCACAGGCACTCGTAGTCTTTTACCGGCCCAAAGATACGGGCGCAGAAAAGGCCGTCACGTTCAGGTTTGAACGTACGGTAGTTGATGGTTTCCGGCTTCTTAACTTCACCGAAAGACCATGAACGGATCATGTCTGGCGAGGCCAGAGCAATTTTGATCGCATCAAACTCTTCGGTTTTAGTCTGCGCTTTCAGAAACTTTAATAAATCTTTCACGGATTTGCTCCCGTCGGAGTTAGCACAATCTGGCGCTGGCTGTTACGCCAGCACCAGTGACCTGTTTGATCGAGAGTTACTCGTCTTCCAGCTCGATGTTGATACCCAGCGAACGAATCTCTTTCAACAATACGTTGAAGGATTCCGGCATGCCTGGTTCCATCTGATGGTTGCCGTCCACGATGTTTTTATACATCTTAGTACGACCGTTCACGTCATCAGACTTAACGGTGAGCATTTCCTGCAGGGTGTATGCCGCGCCGTATGCTTCAAGCGCCCACACTTCCATCTCCCCGAAGCGCTGACCACCGAACTGCGCCTTACCACCCAGCGGCTGCTGAGTAACCAGGCTGTAAGAACCGGTAGAACGCGCATGCATCTTGTCATCAACCAGGTGGTTCAGTTTCAGCATGTACATGTAGCCAACGGTAACCTGGCGCTCGAACTGCTCACCGGTACGACCGTCGAACAGTGTGATCTGACCGGAAGTCGGCAGGCCACCCAGCTGTAACAGTTCCTTGATTTCAGACTCTTTCGCACCGTCGAATACCGGCGTTGCGATCGGCATACCTTTTTTCAGGTTTTCAGCCAGACGCAGAACTTCTTCATCACTGAAGGTATTCAGGTCAACTTTCTGACGAACATCTGAACCCAGATCGTAAGCACGCTGGATGAATTCGCGCAGTTTCGCGACTTCCTGCTGCTGTTTCAGCATGGCGTTGATCTTATCGCCAATACCTTTTGCAGCCATACCCAGGTGGGTTTCAAGGATCTGACCGATGTTCATACGCGATGGTACGCCCAGCGGGTTCAGTACGATATCTACCGGCGTACCGTTAGCATCGTGTGGCATATCTTCGATCGGGTTGATCTTAGAGATTACACCCTTGTTACCGTGACGACCTGCCATCTTATCACCAGGCTGGATCCGACGTTTAACCGCCAGATAAACCTTAACAATCTTCAGCACGCCCGGTGCCAGATCGTCGCCCTGAGTGATTTTACGGCGTTTCGCTTCGAGTTTTTTCTCGAATTCGTGTTTCAGTTCGTCGTACTGCTCAGCCAGTTGTTCCAGCTGATTCTGTTTTTCTTCGTCGGTCAGGCCGAGTTCTAACCAGCGGTCGCGTGGCAGTTTGTCGAGCTTCTCAGCTTCAACACCACCGGAAACCAGCACAGCGTAGATACGGCTGAACAGGCCAGCTTCGAGGATCTGCAGTTCTTCAGACAGGTCTTTTTTCGCCTGCTTCAGCTGCATCTCTTCGATTTCCAGCGCACGTTTGTCTTTTTCTATGCCATCGCGAGTAAAGACCTGAACGTCGATAATCGTACCGGAAACACCGTTTGGCACGCGCAGAGAAGAGTCTTTAACGTCAGACGCTTTCTCACCGAAGATCGCACGCAGCAGCTTCTCTTCTGGCGTCAGTTGGGTTTCACCTTTCGGCGTTACCTTACCAACCAGAATGTCGCCACCGGTCACTTCCGCACCGATATAAACGATACCGGATTCATCCAGTTTGGAGAGCGCAGCTTCACCCACGTTCGGGATGTCAGCGGTGATCTCTTCTGGCCCCAGCTTGGTGTCACGGGACACGCATGCCAGTTCCTGAATGTGGATGGTGGTGAAACGGTCTTCCTGGACAACACGCTCGGATACGAGGATGGAGTCTTCGAAGTTGTAACCATTCCATGGCATGAATGCCACGCGCATGTTCTGGCCCAGCGCCAGTTCACCGAGGTCGGTGGACGGACCGTCTGCCAGCACATCACCACGTTCAACCGGCTCGCCCAGAGATACGCAAGGCATCTGGTTGATACAGGTGTTCTGGTTAGAACGGGTGTATTTGGTCAGGTTATAAATGTCGATACCTGCTTCGCCCGGGTACATCTCGTCTTCGTTAACTTTGATAACGATACGGGAAGCATCCACGTACTGAACAGTACCGCCACGTTTAGCAACTGCAGTAACACCGGAGTCAACGGCAACAGCACGTTCCATACCGGTACCAACCAGCGGCTTATCAGCGCGCAGAGTCGGAACCGCCTGACGTTGCATGTTCGCACCCATCAATGCACGGTTGGCGTCATCGTGTTCCAGGAACGGGATCAGGGACGCACCGACGGATACCACCTGCTGGGTGGATACGTCCATGTAGTCAACCTGATCACGGCTGAACAAGCTGGATTCGCCTTTGCTACGGCAGGTAACCAGATCTTCTACAAAGTGCCCTTCGTCATCCAGGTTGGAGTTCGCCTGAGCGATAACGTAGTTGCCTTCTTCGATAGCAGACAGGTAATGAATTTCGTCAGTTACAACACCGTCGGTCACTTTACGGTACGGCGTCTCGAGGAAGCCGTATTCGTTAGTCTGTGCATACACGGACAGGGAGTTGATCAGACCGATGTTCGGACCTTCAGGCGTTTCGATTGGACATACGCGACCGTAGTGAGTCGGGTGTACGTCTCGAACTTCGAAGCCTGCGCGTTCACGGGTCAGACCGCCTGGGCCGAGTGCAGAGATACGACGTTTGTGCGTAATCTCAGACAGCGGGTTGTTCTGGTCCATAAACTGAGACAGCTGGCTGGAACCAAAGAACTCTTTCACTGCTGCAGAAATCGGCTTGGCGTTGATCATATCCTGAGGCATCAGGGTATCCAGATCGCCCAGAGACAGACGCTCTTTCACCGCACGCTCAACACGTACCAGGCCAACGCGGAATTGGTTTTCCGCCATTTCGCCTACGGAACGGATACGACGGTTGCCGAGGTGGTCGATATCATCGACTTCGCCTTTACCGTTACGGATATCGATGAGCTTCTTCATCACTTCGATGATGTCGTCTTTGCTCAGGATACCGGAACCTTCGATTTCGTCGCGCAGCAGAGAACGGTTGAACTTCATACGACCGACCGCGGACAGGTCATAGCGGTCTTCGGAGAAGAACAGGTTCTCGAACAGGCTTTCAGCAGCTTCACGAGTCGGCGGCTCACCAGGGCGCATCATGCGGTAGATTTCTACCAGTGCGCTCAGACGATCGTTGGTTGGGTCGACGCGTACAGTTTCAGAAATGTACGGACCGTGGTCCAGATCGTTAGTGAACAGCGTTTCGATACGTTTGTGGCCAGACTGGCTCAGCTTAGCCAGCAGATCCAGGCTCAGCTCCATGTTAGCTGCGCAGATCAACTCGCCAGTAGATTCGTCAACGTAGTCTTTAGCCGCAACTTTACCAGCAATGTATTCAACCGGAACTTCGATATGTTTGATATCGTCTTTTTCCAGTTGGCGAATGTGGCGCGCAGTGATGCGACGGCCTTTTTCGACGTACACTTTGCCGTTAGCTTCGATGTCAAAGGAGGCGGTTTCACCACGCAGGCGTTCCGGCACCAGTTCCATCTGCAGCTTGTTGTCACGAATTTCGAAAACAACTTTCTCAAAGAACAGGTCAAGGATCTGCTCAGTGGTGTAGTTCAGCGCACGCAGGATAATGGTCGCAGGCAGTTTACGGCGACGGTCAATACGTACGAACAGGTTGTCCTTCGGATCGAATTCGAAGTCCAGCCAGGATCCACGGTAAGGAATGATGCGCGCGTTATACAGCACTTTACCCGAAGAGTGGGTTTTACCTTTGTCGGAGTCAAAGAAGACGCCAGGACTACGGTGCAGCTGAGAAACGATAACACGCTCAGTACCGTTGATAACAAAGGTACCGTTGTCAGTCATGAGCGGAATTTCGCCCATGTAGACTTCTTGTTCTTTAATGTCTTTTACGGTGCCTTCCGGCGCTTCGCGCTCGTAGATCACCAGACGTAGTTTTACGCGCAGCGGTGCGGAATAGGTCACGCCACGGATCTGACATTCCTGAACGTCAAACACCGGTTCGCCAAGGCGGTAGCTGACGTATTGCAGCTCGGAATTACCGCTGTAGCTCTGAATCGGGAAAACGGAACGGAAAGCTGCTTCCAGACCATACTGCCCTTCAGGATCTTGCTCGATGAACTTCTGAAACGAGTCAAGCTGGATAGAAAGGAGATAAGGTATGTCCAGTACTTGTGGACGTTTACCAAAATCCTTACGAATACGTTTTTTCTCGGTATAGGAGTAAACCATTAGGGTTCCTCAGCTCGCTGACAAGTCGACCCATCTGTCCGACGAAGGGACAGTTTGTGCAACACTATTTTGTTGACCGGAAAATCGAATACTTTCCGCAATGCCTGTTGCTATCACGCTTAAACCATTTCATTGCGATTTACACAGAACTGACGCTCTGTCGCAGTATATTAAGGCGTCGATAGAAACAAGCATTGAAAGGCACAGCAGTAGTCAAACAGTGTGAAATGCTACTGGCGCCTTACAGCGCAAAAAGGCTGGTGACTAAAAAGTCACCAGCCATCAGCCTAATTTCTTAGGCTGCAACCAGAAAAGTTGGCTTATTTAACTTCAACTTCAGCGCCAGCTTCTTCCAGAGATTTTTTCAGTGCTTCTGCGTCGTCTTTGCTCACGCCTTCTTTCAGCGCAGCCGGTGCAGATTCTACCAGGTCTTTAGCTTCTTTCAGACCCAGGCCAGTTGCGCCACGTACTGCTTTGATAACAGCAACTTTGTTAGCGCCAGCAGCTTTCAGAATTACGTCGAATTCAGTTTTTTCTTCAGCAGCTTCAGCCGGGCCCGCAGCTACAGCTACAGCAGCAGCAGCAGAAACACCGAATTTTTCTTCCATTGCAGAAATCAGTTCTACAACGTCCATTACGGACATAGCGGATACTGCTTCAATGATTTGATCTTTAGTGATAGACATTTAAATTGTTCCTGAAAATCAGAATAAGTTTATACGTAAGCAGATGCTTGAGAAAGATAACTGCGATTAAGCAGCTTCTTTCGCATCGCGTACAGCAGCCAGAGTACGAACCAGTTTGCCAGCCGAAGCTTCTTTCATGGTTGCCATCAGGCGTGCAATTGCTTCTTCGTAGGTCGGCAGGGTTGCCAGGCGATCGATGTTCGATGCCGTGATCAACTCACCTTCAAAGGCTGCGGCTTTGACCTCAAATTTTGCATTCGCTTTCGCGAACTCTTTGAACAGACGAGCAGCAGCGCCCGGGTGTTCCATAGAGTATGCAATCAGGGTCGGACCAACAAACGTGTCTTTCAGGCACTCGAACTGAGTACCTTCAACGACGCGGCGCAGCAGGGTGTTACGAACAACACGCATGTATACGCCAGCTTCACGACCTGCTTTACGCAGTTCAGTCATTTTATCTACAGTTACGCCACGGGAATCCGCAACTACTGCAGACAGCGCGCCTTTGGCTACTTCGCTGACTTCAGCAACAATCGCTTGTTTGTCTTGAAGATTTAAAGCCATTAGCTTTGCTCCTGGATGTTTGCCGGAACTCATGTTCCGGAACTCACTTCACTCTCCCCAACGGAGAGAGCGTCTAAATACGGTGAGCAGAAACAAGCCAGAGTATCAGAAATAATCTTAGCGTTCTGTCACCGTCTACGCAGGGCATTAAGTTTCTGACGAAACACCTGCGGTCTTCGACGGAGGCCTGGATAGGCCAGGCTCCAACGAACAAATCTTTTAGCCGCTAACTATTGTTAGCAAACGTGGGGGTAAGATTGTAGACAAAATCACCGCCCACGTAAAGGCGAATATTAGTTCGCCACAGTCGCAGTCAGACCGGACTGATCAACGGCAACACCAGCACCCATGGTGGTGGAGATGCTAACTTTCTTGATGTACACGCCTTTTGCCTGAGTCGGTTTTGCTTTTTTCAGCGCAACCAGCAGAGCTTCCAGGTTTTCTTTCAGTTTGTCAGCGTCAAAATCCACTTTACCGATGGTGGTGTGGATGATGCCGTTTTTGTCGTTACGGTAACGAACCTGACCCGCTTTAGCGTTCTTAACAGCTTCAGCAACGTTAGGGGTTACAGTACCAACCTTCGGGTTTGGCATCAGGCCGCGCGGACCCAGAACCTGACCCAGCTGGCCAACAACGCGCATTGCATCCGGGGAAGCAATAACAACGTCAAAGTTCATTTCGCCTTTCTTGATCTGGTCAGCCAGATCTTCCATACCTACCAGCTCAGCGCCTGCAGCTTTAGCAGCTTCAGCGTTTGCGCCCTGGGTAAATACGGCTACGCGAACGGAACGGCCAGTACCGTGCGGCAGTACAGTTGCACCACGTACGTTCTGGTCAGATTTACGAGCGTCGATGCCGAGGTTAACAGCAACGTCCACGCTTTCTACGAATTTAGCAGTGGCCAGCTCTTTCAGCAGAGCGATAGCTTCGTTGATGTCGTACTGCTTAGTAGCATCAACTTTGTCACGGATCACGGACATGCGCTTGGTCAGTTTAGCCATTTCTTAGTCCTCCACTACCAGGCCCATGGAACGTGCAGTACCTTCAATGGAGCGAGTCATCGCTTCAATGTCGGAACCAGTCATGTCGGCAGCTTTGGTCTGCGCGATTTCCTGCAGCTGAGCGCGGGAAATTTTACCCACTTTGTCTTTGTTCGGCTTGCCGGAACCAGACTTGATACCAGCAGCTTTCTTCAGCAGAACTGCTGCCGGAGGCGTTTTGGTAACGAAAGTGAAAGAACGGTCAGCGTAAACGGTGATAACAACCGGGATCGGCAGACCTTTTTCCATGGAATCAGTCTTAGCGTTGAACGCTTTGCAGAATTCCATGATGTTCACGCCTTGTTGACCCAGTGCTGGACCTACCGGCGGACTCGGGTTAGCCATACCAGCTGCAACCTGCAGCTTGACATAGGCTTGGACTTTCTTAGCCATTCTAAATTCCTCTGATTGGGTTATAGCGCCTCAAGGAGGCTCCCCGTGATTAAATTCGTTTTACGGATAGGATCCATAAAAACAAAAGGCGCGAAATTGTATTCCAATCTCGCGCCTTGTGCAACGATTAAATCGTCGCTTTTTTGATCGGCGTATTAGGCTTTTTCAACCTGAGCGAAGTCCAGTTCAACCGGAGTCGCACGACCGAAGATAGATACGGAAACTTTCAGACGAGACTTCTCGTAGTCCACTTCTTCAACGACGCCGTTAAAGTCAGCAAACGGACCGTCGCTAACGCGAACCATTTCACCTGGTTCAAACATCGTTTTCGGACGCGGCTTATCGCCAACCTGCTGCAGACGGTTCATGATCGCATCAACTTCTTTGTCGCTGATCGGCGCCGGACGGTCAGATGTACCGCCGATAAAGCCCATCACACGCGGCACACTGCGCACCAGGTGCCAGCTTGCATCATTCATCACCATCTGGACCAGTACATAGCCCGGGAAGAATTTACGTTCGCTCTTGCGACGCTGGCCGCCACGGATTTCGACCACTTCTTCGGTCGGCACCATGACTTCGCCAAACAGCTCTTCCATATTTTGTAACTTGATATATTCGCGCAGCGATGTGGCTACGCGGCCTTCAAAACCGGAAAACGCCTGAACGACGTACCAGCGCTTTTTAGGGGCTTCAGACATCTTAGAACCTCAGGCCAGTGATAAAGGATACCAGGCGAACCAGAATACCATCCAGTCCCCACAGGATCAGTGACATTACCGCAGTGACCGCAGCAACGATCAGCGTGGTGTGCAGCGTTTCCTGGCGAGTTGGCCAAATGACCTTACGGACTTCGGTTCTCGCTTCACGGGCAAAAGCAACGGTCGCTTTACCTTTTGTTGTCAACAGCGCGACACCACCCGCTGCGGCAATCAGAATCACTACGGCCAGCGCACGCAGCGGCAGCATCATGTCACGATAGAGGTAGTTGCCAACGATAGCTACAAGCAGCAATACAGCGACAACAACCCACTTCATCGCTTCCAGGCCGCGCCCGCTTCCTTGAGCTTCGGTATTCGCACTCATAAACCAACCTGTCAGAAGTATTCTACAAACATTTTCACCCCGCGTAAGCGAGGCGATCCAAACCGAAATGCTCTGGTGCGTTTCGGACTAAACGCCCTCTTCAGAGCCTGTCTCAGCAATGATTATGACAAAAAAAATCACTGATGAGCCAGGTTCTGGTGTGAAAGCGTGCAAAAAGGGCATCAAATGATGCCCTTTTATTGCGCATTGCGTCAAATGTTATTCGGCAATTAGCTCATTACTTTGGCAACAACGCCCGCACCTACAGTACGGCCGC
>NZ_SZWX01000053.1:0-147662 GCF_005280975.1 Citrobacter sp. wls716 | reverse complement strand
TGGCCCTGCGGCGCGGCTGGCAGGGCTGGCACATCGTGCGCTACCACCGCAACCTGCTGCGCCTGCCGCGCTACGCGCTCACCAGCAGGAAAATCCCGGTCAGCCGCCAGCGGCTGTTTCTCGGTAAAGGCTTTCGCTGGCAGCCCATCCACACACAACGGCTGTACGACTGCCTGCAACCGGAAGCCGCACGCTGGCTGCGCCCCGGATGGTGTTACCGCCTGGCAAGACATATCGAAAAACGCAGCGAGCATACGCTGCCCGGCCTTGCCCGCCTGCTCAGCGCCGATCGCTGGCTGAACCCGGTACGTCCGCTGCCGTCCGTCGGCGGTAATCCGTGGTTGCACGGTGTGGAACTGAAAGAGTGCGACGTCACCCTGCCGCTCAGTGAACGCCCCGGCCACACACTGGTGCTCGGCACCACCCGCGTCGGCAAAACCCGGCTGGCAGAACTGCTTGCCACTCAGGATATCCGCCGTGGTGAGGTGGTGATCGTTTTTGATCCAAAAGGCGATGCCGATCTACTGAAGCGTCTGTGGACAGAAGCGCAGCGCGCCGGACGCGGCGACCGCTTTATCCTGTTCCATCTGGCGTACCCGGAGATCTCCGCCCGCTATAACGCCATCGGGCGCTTTGGCCGCATTTCGGAGGTGGCATCGCGTCTGACGGGGCAATTATCCGGCGAAGGCAACTCGGCGTCCTTCCGCGAGTTCGCCTGGCGCTTTGTGAATATCATCGCCCGCGCCCTGGTGGCGCTCGGTCAGCGCCCCGACTATCAGTTAATTTCCCGCCACGTCGTCAATATCGACGCCCTGTTTATCGACTATGCCCGCATCGTGCTGCCGCGCCACAACGCTCGAGCGTGGGAAGTGGTGGCGCAACTGGCGGAACGCGTTAACGACAAAAACACACCGCGCCATATGCTGGGCCGCGATCCTCACGTGGTGGCGCTGGAGCAATACCTCAACGCGGAAAAATTCTACGATCCGATCCTCGATGGCCTGCTCTCAGCAGTGCGCTATGACAAAACCTACTTCGACAAGATTGTCGCCTCGCTGCTGCCGCTGCTGGAAAAGCTGACCACCGGCACGCTCGCCGCCCTGCTCGCCCCGGACTACCACGATCTGGACGACGCGCGTCCGATCCTCGACTGGCAACAGGCGATCCGCCAGAAGGCGGTAGTCTATGTCGGGTTGGACGCGCTCTCTGATGCGGTGGTCGCTGCCGCCGTCGGCAATTCTATGTTTGCCGATCTGGTGAGCGTCGCCGGGCATCTCTACAAATTTGGCCTGAATGATGGACTGCCCGGCAACAGCGAAAAACCGTCTCCCATCAACCTGCACTGCGATGAATTTAATGAACTGATGGGCGACGAGTTTATCCCGCTGGTCAACAAGGGCGGCGGCGCGGGTATTCAGGTCACTGCTTATACCCAGACGCTGAGCGACATTCAGGCCCGTATCGGCAGCGCACCGAAGACAGGCCAGGTGGTGGGTAACTTCAACAACCTGATTATGCTGCGGGTGCGAGAAACCGCCACTGCTGAACTACTGACAAAGCAACTGCCACAGGTTGACGTGCGCAGCCGCCAGGTCAGTTCCGGCGTCACCGACACGCCGGGCGGCATCAACAGCTTTACCAGCAACACCCGCGAACAGGTGATCACCTGTAATGTGCCGCTACTCGATACCGCCGCACTGATCCAGCTTCCAAAAGGCCAGGCCTTTGCTCTGATCGAAGGCGGGCAGTTGTGGAAAATCCGTCTGCCGCTGCCCGTAGCGGATAAGCACTGTCCGCTACCCGAGTCCATCGCGCAACTGGCGGCCTGGATGCAGGCACGCCAGCAGGGGCAGCCGGAATGAGCGAACAGCGATCCCCGCCGTCACGTCCGCCACAGGGGCCGGTCGGCTGGCTGCTGTCGCTGGCCGGAAGGTTAATCGGGTTGGTTATTGGTGCGCTGGTGCTGCGGGTAGTAGTGGAACTGGCGGGGTTATATTTCTGGTGGCCGCAGGAGGGGAGCAGACATGTTTTTCAGGTGATGAGACAAGAGCGGGCGGAACTGGTTATTGCGCTACAACCGCATCCGCTGGGGAATGAAATTCTGGTGCTGCTGGAAAAAGGGGCAACTCGTGTACTTATGGCCAACAGGCTCCTGCAGAAACCGTTCACCGCCCTGGCTGATACGCTGGTGAGTTTTATGCAGCGCCTGGTATGGCTTGCCGCCATGCTCCCCCTGCTTTGCCTTTGCGCGATAACCGGGCTTACGGAGGGACTGGTGCAGCGTGATTTACGACGGTTTGGTTCCGGGCTGGAATCCGTTTTTCTCCATCATTATGTCATCAGATCAGGCTGTTCTGTCACCACCACGCTATGGGTGTTTTATCTCGCGCAGTCGCTGTGTCTGCCCGCTATTCTGGTTTTACTACCTACCACCTTCTTGTTTGGGGTAACGGTATTGATGGCGGCAGGACATTTTAAGAGATAGTTATAATTAATAACCATCTACCTCTTTGATTTAATCCTTTAAGACCCCCAAATAACCCCCCTAATAATTTATATAATATAAAATCATTCAAAAAATGATCTACACTATAACATTGTTATTTAAATGCTATTGTTTTCAAATATAATATTCATATGTGATAATCAATGACTCAACAGAGATACATAGTTTAAACTTACATTGCACTATTTAATATGATAGTGGATATATATACAATCAGTCTTTCAATTTTATCGTGTAACAAATAAAAATAACAAGCTGCATATTAATAATTATTTATACACTAATGAAAATAATTAGTTTTATTAATTGATTTTCCTCTAAAAATTGGCGATAATCGTCATTCATAAGCAAAGTACCTCTTTGAGGGCGGTAGCATATCTCGAAAATTAATCCAAACCGATTTATTTTTCTCATAACTGAGAAAGGGCCACGTTAATAATATCAATTCGATCATTGTTAAAGCTATGGCTTCATATTGAAGTTTATTAATTCACATTTTATTGGGCTTAACTTCATGGAATATCAATTAAGTAGATTTAGACTGGATTTTATAAATGATCTTGTCCTAAGCGGTCAATTAGCTTTACCCGATTTCCAAAGAGATTTTGTTTGGGGGCCGTCAAAAATAACTGATTTATTGCAAAGTATTGCTCGCGAATGGCCTGTTGGTTCACTACTTATTTTAGACGGCCCTATCGA
This sequence comes from Citrobacter sp. wls716, assembly GCF_005280975.1. Classification (NCBI taxonomy): domain Bacteria; kingdom Pseudomonadati; phylum Pseudomonadota; class Gammaproteobacteria; order Enterobacterales; family Enterobacteriaceae; genus Citrobacter; species Citrobacter sp. wls716. The sequence goes on along the minus strand of NZ_SZWX01000053.1, from coordinate 144,457 downwards.
ATTTGCAAGTAAACCAATAGAACTGGGTCCTGAAGTTAGTGCAGATAAGATCAGATACTATCTTTTGGATGGACAACAAAGAATAACATCAATTTACCATGCAATTAACGATTTATCAGAAAACGTCTACTTCATTGATTTTAAAAAACTAATAGAGAACAGCCTAGACGAAGACTTTATCTTTTATCAAAAAAGGAATAAGTTTGAAAAGTCATTCAAAAATAACGAGGAAATGGCAAAGCAACACATTATAAAAATTTGCGATATCTATGAAACGGAAAACTTTATAGAATGGCTTAATTATATTCCTGACAATGATTTAAGAAAAGAAATAACAAAAATCAGGCGTAGTTATTTATACGGGCTTAATTCCGGAGTTTTTAATATCCCAGCAACAGTTTTACCGAAAGATGTTGATTTTTCAGCACTAGCTAAAATATTTGAGGGCATGAATACAAATTCTGTAAGATTGACAACTTCTGATCTTTTAGTCGCAGCTAATCTACCTAAAGGCGTCAATCTCCGGCAGATGTGGAGAGATTTGACTGTTAATAATCCAAATTTAATTTTATTAGATATTGAATTACTGGATGTTTTAAAAATCTGTGCTCTTTTAGAAAGAATGGTGGATAAGAAATCGGCTAGTGGATTAAAGCAGTCTGATTTAATAAAAATAAGCCCTCTTATATATAAAAAAAACTGGGATAAAGCTTGTAAACTATTAAATGATGCCACTTTTTATGCTCTGAATCACCTTGGTTTATTAAACAAATTTTTTCTCCCGAGTGCATCAAACTTAATTGCATTAAGCTTAGCTTTATACGAAATTGATTCTGATGAAATCATTTTATGCTTGTGGTGCCAGTGGATTTTTGAAGAAACATTCGCTCAATCCTCCCATACAAGATTACTAACGGAGTTAAGTGAAAAGAGGAGAATAGAATGGGAAAAACTGACAATTGATACCTTTGCTGAAAAGTTCTCAGATGAGATCAGCTCCATTTTAAATAAAAATTGTGGTTCTAATGCATATTTAACGAGAGGAGTCTCATCTATTAGAGCGGCGCTAGCAATGACTTACTCTGCAGAAGAAAACATATTATTCATTGACAACAGGGATAAAGTTGAAATATTTAACATTAATTCCGGCTTATCTCCCAAGAAGGAAGAATTAATAATAGATACTCGTGTAGGGGTAAAATCACTTAAAAACGGAAAAATTTCCACAAACACTTCGGTTATACAAGAAATAAATTCTAGCAACCTTAAAAAATCTTTGGAAAAAATAAAAAACAAAAGGATTGAAAAATGAAAGGTTACATTAGACTTATAATCATATTAGTGATTGGGACTATTTTATGGGGGTGCTCTCCATTAATTTACTCGTTATTTATGAAAATATATCCTTCAGTTGGGACTGATTATTCCCAAAGAGGTGTTTTCGGAGATAGCTTTGGTTCCGTTACTTCTCTTTTTTCATTCCTATCTTTTGTTGCAGTCATTTTTGCTTTTTATAGAACACAAGATATTGATAATGAGAAAACTCGTCCTTTTATTATAACAAATATTGAAAAAGACTCAATCCCAGGCAAGTTCATAGTCAAAGACTCTGCTGAAAATATAACATTAGAAATTAAACTAAAGTTAAAAAATCACTCTGAACATCTAGCTCACTCAGTTAAAATGCAGAGCAAAATAGAAGCAAAAGATAAAAAATATTCATGCAAGGACACTTTAATTCACTATCCAATAACTGATTCAGAAATTGATGCCCCGACTATTTTACTAAAAACAGGAAGAACAAAATGCCTCGATCTTTTAGATTCATTAACTACTAATGAAAGTGTACAACTAACTATTGAAATAAAATATAAAAATGCCACAAACAAAGAATTTAAAACAACCAATAGTTACCAGATTTCAATACCTCATTCAGATTATGCGGCGATAAATGAAATTAGACAAGGGTTATTTACTACAGGCCTGTGGGGGGGAGGTAAATTTATCGCTATTAATATCATTGAGTCTGAAAACTTTATTAAATAGGATGGCACCCATCCAAAATAATAAAGATTAACTCCTCTTATATATTGCCACAATAACTTCATCTAATTTGAACAGTTACAAACATGATTGATGATATTGTGGCGACTTCTTAGCGGATACATATAGTGATAACAAACAGTAAAACACCCAAAAAACCTCTAATTTATGAATACCAATCTGGTCAAACAATTATTTAGAGATAACCAAATCTATTTATCAAATTCACAATTTTCTTTTTCATCATACTATTGATTATTGCTGAGTAATACGTCCCAGCATTGGTAATATATAAATATTTGATTGCATTTATTATTTCTTGCACAGTACGTACCGACCCCAAAATTTTTATCAAGGACAACCATTTCTTCGTTACCCTCAATCCAACCAGTCCTCTACCCTTCTCTGAAAAAGCTTTCAGAGTAAAGGTGTCATGTGTAATTACCCATCATTTCTGTTACTGGCGTTGCTCATAGGATCACAGGCCTGGGCCTCCCCGGAATCCACCCAACTCGCCCTCGCGCTGAAGCAACTCGACGGCGTAAAAACCTCGCTGGCGAGAGCCCAAACCAGCGCCAGCACCGATCCACAGTCGCGCTACTTCTTCGACTACTTACAGGCGCAGCAGGACATCTCTGCCGTTGAACAGGGCATCCACCGCTACCTTGCCCCGGCGAGGGCGCAGCCGCGTGCCATCCAGCCTCTGAGCACCAGCTACCAGCGGGAGAACCCCGATGACTGACTCGCAACTCGCCGCCTTTCAGGCCGCCAGCCTGAGTAAACCTGAGATCGTCAGCCTGCTGATGCTCGGCCTGTTTACCAGCGTCCTGTTGCTGTGGTGTGCCTGGACGCTGATGGTCGCCTGGCAGGGCGTCTGCCGCCAGCGCCTGAGCTGGCAAAGTTTTGGCGCGGTGGCGGCCCGTTCACTGTTACTGGTGCTGGTCAGTTTCTGGCTGGTACTGAGCTAAGGAGATCCCATGCGCTGGCTGCTGCTGTTACTCATCACGTTTAACGCCCTCGCCGATCTGCCAACGATGGAGGATCCGTCACGCGGCCAGGGCAAAGGCATTATGGAGACGCTGCAGAACTACGGTTTTGACATCGTGGTGCTGCTGGCGCTGGCCATCTGCGCCGTCGGTTTTCTGGTGGTGGCGAACAACTGCATTGCCACCTACTCGGAGATCCAGAGCGGGCGCAAGCAGTGGAAAGATCTGGGCTCGATGGCGGGCGTCGGCAGCATTCTGCTGGTGGTCATCATCTGGCTGCTCAACCAGGCTTCGGACGTCCTGTGATATGGCGACTATCCCCTTTCTCCCCGACCGCCTCAACCGCGAACCCGTGGTCTGGCGCGGCCTGACCACCAGTGAGTTGTTTCTGGCGCTGGCTCTCGGTCTTGGCGGCGGCTGCGCGTTCGGCATTGTGCTGGCCCTGATAACCCACTACTGGCCGTTGATCCCCGGTTCAGCGCTGGCAGGTGCGGCATTACTGATTCAGGGCGGTGGGCGGATTCTGGCGCGCGCGAAACGCGGTAAGCCCGATAGCTGGCTGCCGCAGGCGATCCTAGCCTGGCTGGAGCGCCATCACCTCCGGGGCGCACACCTGGTCCAGCACAGTACCGTATGGGTAGTGCGCAGGAGCCCGCGATGAGCCGCTTTCGCCATGCGCTGGCTGAGCGCGATAACCATATCCTGACGCTGCGGGCAGTGATTGTTCTGCTGTGCCTGTGCCTGGCGGGCGTCGGCTACGGCTGGTACAGCGCGCCACAAAAGCTCACCCTCTGGTTCCCGCCAGACCTGCGCAGCGGCAGCACCCGCCCGTGGTGGGAAGTACCGCCTGCCAGCGTTTACGCCTTCACCTTTTATATCTTCCAACAGCTAAACCGCTGGCCGGATAACGGCGAGGAAGACTATTCCCGTAACCTGCGCTCGCTGCGCGCCTACCTGACGCCCGCCTGTTACACCCGGCTGGAGCACGATTTCCAGGTGCGGCGCAACGGTGGTGAACTACGCGAGCGCACGCGCGGTGTGTATGAGCTTCCCGGCCATGGCTACAGCAGCCTGGTGCATAACGGCGATAAACGCCCCTTCCTCCGCGTTGAGACCTTAAGCCGGGACGCCTGGCGGGTAACGCTGGATGTGGCGGTTGAAGAGTATTACCAGAACGAGCCGGTGAAAAAAGCGCTGGTACGCTACCCGTTACAGGTGATGCGTTACGCCATTGATGCGGAGAAAAACCCGTGGGGGCTGGCGATCGACTGTACCGATGCCGCACCGCAGCGGCTGGTGGCGGAGGAGAAACAATGAAATCTGTCTTCCTGGTTTTACTCTTCAGCTTCCCGGCCATCGCCACGGAGGTGGTGCAGTGGGAAAACATCCCGCTCCCAGTCACACTGCATATCGGGCAGGAGCGGATTGTCGACGTGGGGAAAACGGTGCGCATCGGCTATCCCACTACGCTGGAGGGCAAAGTGCGTCTGCAAAGCGCGGGCGGCAAAGTCTTCCTGCTGGCGAATACGGCGTTCCCGTCCACCCGCATCCAGTTGCGGGACACCGGCAGCGGTGAACTGATCCTGCTGGATATTCAGGCCATACAAAGCACTTCGCCACTTGAACCCGTGCAAATCAGCTATGCGCCGCAGACGCCTGCCACAGCAAAAACGCCCGTCCCGGTGAAAGCATCAACCGAACCTCTGCCCGTCCTGCTGGTGCGCTATGCCGCGCAGAATCTGTATGCGCCACTGCGCACCGTCGAAGCCCTGCCCGGCGTCACGCCTGCCCCCGTCCGGCTGGCGAAACGCATCACCACCTTACTGCCGCAGCAGCCCGTTACCGCGACTCCATTAGCAGCATGGCAGGTTAACGCCACCACCGTGACTGCTATCCGCCTGCAAAACCAGAGCGGACAGCGCATCACGCTCGATCCGCGCGAGCTTCAGGGGCAGTTCAACGCAGCCGCTTTCCAGCATGACTGGCTCGGCCCACGTGGTCTGGCGGAAGATACCACCGTGGTGTACCTGGTGACGGAAGGCCCGGTTTCCCGCGCCCTGCTGCCGGAGCCGAAACCATGATGCCGCGCCAGAGTATTCTGCTGAAAATCCTGCTGCCCGTCATTGTGCTACTCACCGTCTGGCTGCTGCTGCGCCCGGCCAGCAAAAACACCGCTGAGGAATCCCCGTCCCGCAGCGTGGCTGCGTTAACCCCGCAGGAACTGCGCGATCTGGGTATCGACGGCGACACACCTGCCGATACTGTCGCCACGCTGGTCGGCCAGATGAAGCAGTACCGCCGGGAGCTTCAGACGATTCAGAACGATAACGAAAGCCAGCAGGCGCGCGAGAAGCGGCTGAAAGCGCAGCAGGCGACACTGGTATCAGAGTTACGCGGGGATATGCGCAGGCAGCAGGATCAGATGCGCGATGAACTGCTGAAAAGCCAGCGGGGACTGCTGGATAAACTCGACCGCCTGATGGCGAAACGTCCTGACGATATCCCGCCCGGTTTAGGGCTGACGCCCGGTGAACTGCCTGTCGATGTGCAGCCGGATATCCGCTGGCTGGAGCCGCTGGATGCGCCCGCGCCTGTGGATGAAAAGCTGCTGCACGTCCCCCTGAAAGCAGCCGACAAACCGCCGCCAAAACCTGACGTGAAGGTCTATACCCTGCCGCAAAACGCCACGCTGACCGGATCGGTCGCCATGACGGCGCTGATTGGCCGCGTGCCGCTTAACGGTACCGTCAGCGATCCCTATCCGTTTAAACTGCTGATTGGCGAGGACAACCTCACCGCCAATGGCATCGAACTACCGGACGTAGCGGGTGCGGTGGTCTCCGGCATCGCCTCGGGTGACTGGACGCTCTCCTGCGTGCGCGGGCAAATCACCTCCATAACCTTTGTGTTTCACGACGGCACCATCCGCACCGTCCCACAGGGCGGCAAATCCGGCAACAAACAGCAGGAGATCGGCTGGCTCTCGGATAACCAGGGGCTGCCGTGTATTCCCGGCGAGCGCAAAAGCAACGCGAAGGAGTACCTGACCTCGCAGTTCCTGCTGGCGGGTTCCGGCGCGGCGGCGCAGGCCTTCGCCAATGGTGAAAGCACCACCGTGGTGGAGGACGGCAGCATCACCAGCGCAGTGACGGGCAACAACGGTCAGTACGTGCTCGGCCAGGCCATCGGCGGCGGATTAAAAGAGACCGCCGACTGGATGAAACAGCACTACGGCCAAATGTTCGATGCGGTGTACGTGCCTCCAGGCCACAAGGTGGCGGTGCATCTCACCGAACTGCTGACTATCGACTACGAGCCGGAAGGCCGCAAAGTGAAATACCAGCAGGCCAGCACACCGGGGGGACTGGAATGATACGAGCTATATTGATGTTGCTGTTTTTGCTGGCCGGATGCAGCACCTCGCAGGAAGAACTGATGCCGGTCGCCCCCGATGCCAGCATGCTCTCGCTGTGGCAGCAGCAAAGCGGCGGCAACGCGGCTCTGCTGGATGCCCGCGCCCAGCTACGCCGCCCGCCAGACGGTCCGGTGGCGCAACCTGAGGCAGACACTATCCGCAGCCAGTTTCCGCGCCTGCCCAACCCGGATATGGTGCTCTACGTCTATCCACACCTTAATGGCAACACGCCGGTGCCCGGCTACAGCACCGTCTTCCCCTTCTATACCCGTCCGCAGTATGCATTGCCGGGCGAGCGCCTGACGCCGCCATGATGGAACGGTGCGGCCTGACCGAACAGGCGCTGAATGCCAGCTACCGCAAAAGCCCGTCGTTTGTCGACTGGCTGCCATGGGTAGAGTTTTTGCCGGAGTCGCAGACGCTGCTGCTGGAGGATGGCCGCTCAGTGGGCGCGGTGTTTGAGCTAAATCCCGTTGGTACCGAAGGCCGCTCGACGGCGTTTCTGGAACAGGTGCGCGATACCGTCACTGATGCCTTGCAGGATGCTTTCGATGAGCACGAACGCGCGCCGTGGGTGGTGCAGTTTTTCTGCCAGGAAGAGGACGATAGCGACGCCTGGCTGGAGACTCTTGCTGCTTACGCCGCGCCAGAAATCCGCGACTCCGCTTTTACCCGCGAATGGGTCGCGCAGATGGCAAACCACATGACGGCCCTCACCCGCGATGAGGGGTTGTTTCTCGATAACACCGTCACCCGTACCCGCTGGCGGGCGACGTGGCGACGCACGCAGATGGTGGTGTATCGCTGGCTGCCCGGCCTTTCACCGGATGAACCGTCCCCGGAAGAGACGCTGAACCATATCTGCGAACGGCTCACCGCCGGGCTGAAAGCGGCGGGTGTCAGCGCTATCCGCCAGAATGAGCAGGCCATTCACCGCTGGCTGGTGCGCTGGTTTAACCCCGCGCCGCCCGTTGAAGATAAAAAAGCCTTCTGGCGACAGCTGGATTTACCGGAAGCTGAAGCCCTGCCCGTTATCACCGATTTCGCCGAACGACTGCTGACGAGCGAACCGCGCTCAGATGCGGAGAACGGTGTCTGGTGGCTGGATAACCGCCCGCATAAAGTGGTGGTGGTCGACCGCCTGCGCAAAGCGCCGCCGCCCGGCCTGCTGACCGGGGAAACCACGCGCGGCGACGGCATCAATGCCCTGTTCGACCTCCTACCCGCAGGCACCATCATGAACCTGACGGTGGTGGTGTATCCGCAGGATAAGCTGGAGCAGCACATCAGCCATCTCTCCGACCGGGCGATCGGCGACAATACCGATTCCGAATACACCCGCCGCGACTGCCACGAGGTGCGCAGCTACCTGAAGGACGGCCATAAGCTCTACCGCAGTACGCTGGCGTTTTACCTGCATGCGCCCGACATCGATACCCTGTTTCGCCAGCAGCGCCAGTTGCACAGCCTGTTGCTGAATGCCGGGCTGATTCCTGTGCAGGAGCAGCACGAAGTCGCCCCGCTCAGCCACTGGCTACGCTGGCTGCCGATGTGTTTCGATCCCCTGCGCGATCCTCGTGGGCTGTATACCCGGCTCAACTTTGTGCAGCATATCGCCGGGCTGTTGCCGGTGTACGGGCGGGAAACCGGCACCGGGCATCCGGGGATTTGCTACTTCAACCGTGGTGGCGCGCCGCTGTGCTTCGATCCGCTGAATAAGCTGGATCGTGCCCAGAACGGTCACCTGCTGCTACTCGGCCCGACCGGGGCGGGCAAATCCGCCACCCTCAACGCGAAAATCGCGCAACTGATGGCGCTACACCGCCCACGCCTGTTCATCATTGAGGCCGGGAACTCATTTGGCCTGATGGCCGACTACGCCGCCGCCCACGGCCTGACGGTGAACAAAATCAGCCTGCGCCCCGGTTCCGGCGTCACCCTGCCCCTGTTCGCCGATGCCTGGCGACTGGTGGAGCAGGCGGTTACCGACGCTGAACCGCCGGAGGATGAAGAGAGCGACGGCGATGACCAGCGCGATGTGCTCGGTGAAATGGAGATCACCGCCCGGCTGATGATCACCGGCGGCGAGGCGAAAGAAGATGCACGCCTCACCCGTCCGGATCGAGCGATGATCCGCCAGGCGATTATCGCCGCCGCGCACACCTGTTACGAGGAAAAACGCCAGACGCTGACCCAGGATATCCGCGACGCATTGTTTGGTCTTTCAAAAGATGCCAGTCTGCCGGAAGCCCGCCGCCAGCGGGCGTATGAGATGGCGGAATCCATCAACCTGTTCTGCGCCGGGTTTGAAGGCGAACTCTTCAACCGCGAAGGCACAATGTGGCCGGAGGCGGATATCACTCTGGTGGATCTCGCTACCTTCGCCCGCGAAGGCTATGAAGCACAGCTTGCCATCAGCTATATCTCGCTGATTAATCATATCAACAACCTCGGCGAGCGCGACCAGCATCTGGCGCGGCCCATCGTCAACATCACCGATGAGGCGCATATCATCACCGTCAATCCGCTACTGGCGCGGTTCCTCACGAAGGGCTCGAAAATGTGGCGCAAGCTCGGCATCTGGCTGTGGCTTGCCACCCAGAACCTGGCGGATTTTCCCGATGAGGCGAAGAAGCTGCTCAACATGATCGAGTGGTGGGAACTGCTGGTGATGCCGCCAGAAGAGATCGATCAGGTGTGCCGGTTTAAGGCACTGACGGAAGAACAGCGGCAACTGCTGCGCTCGGCGGTGAAATCGCCGGGGCAGTATACGGAAGGAGTGGTGCTGTCGCCACGGGTTGAGGCGCTGTTTCGGGTGGTACCGCCAGCGCTCTATCTGGCGCTGGCGATGACCGAAAAGCATGAGAAGGCCGAAAGGATGCGGATTATGAAGGAGACGGGATGTAGTGAGGTTGAGGCGGCTAGGCATATAATGTCATTCAATCGATAACGCTCGATTATTTATGAATATCACTTAATATTTTCATCATGTGAACATGATATTTCACCTGTATTTAAAATGACAACTATGTGACCTTAATAACTTTACCTAAGTGTTTTTTTGTAGATAATACACCTCACATTAAATAAATTAACAAAGTCTATGAAAAGAAAATTAAAAAAGAACACAAGATTTATAGATGCAACCGAACTGCCGCTTGAAGAATGGCTTGATATGATTTCGGTTGATCGAAGAGAGCGAGATTATGATATAATAGATTTTCAATTCCCGACCACCAAACATTTAGAAGAATATATTATCAACATTGATAAATATTCAGAAGACGATGTAAAAGATCTAATTTACAAATTTATAATCCCCACTACATTTTTAGGTGGTGATGATATCATCAGAAACTGGGTTTTCGATAGTGGGAAATTTAACATCAGGGAAATATTCAACCATGAGTCATTTATTAAAAGATTAATTTCAGTAAATGAAAAGAATCCGCCATGGCAATCTATCTCCTGGATTCTTGATTTACTACCCAACAACCCTTATCAAGCAGTCAGCGTTGTTAATGCTTATGTGACAGCGCACATTATGTTTCTGTCTGACAATGGATTTTATAGATGTGAGGATATTATTTCATTGATAAATGCAAAGTTTATCAATCATCCACTGCCAACTAAAGATCTGATAAGAAAAATATCCTCACGTGATTTTGAACTTCTTTGTGGTTATTTATATAATAAAAAGGGATATGATATTAACATCACTAAAAAAACTAGAGATGGTGGTTATGATATTATTGCAGAAAAAGGCAGTGGAAGGGAACACGAGGTGCTATATATTGAATGTAAACAAAAAGAAACTAAAGTTGGAGTAGAAATAGCTCGAAATGCTTTGGGTTTGCTAAATATAAAAAACGCTACAAAGTCAGTTATTATAACCAACAGCTATTTCACGAAAGATGCACTAAATATTTCAAAAGAATCAAAACGACTCGAACTCATTAATTTAGACGATTTTGATAATGATATGCGAGAATATGTTGATCCCAGATGGGTTTATCGCATCGATGGATACATAAAAGAAATGAAAAACATTTCAAATAAAAACGCAATCCCCAACATGATCAATTAAGAGTTGATTTAAAATCAAATAAATTTCTAATTTCAATTTCTAACCCTTGGGCTAAAACATTTAGTACTTCAAGGGTTGGATTCCTTACTCCGCGCTCAATGCCGCTCACATAAGTACGATCAAGCCCACACTTATCCGCAAATGCTTCCTGAGACAGGCCTGACTGAAGCCTGAGTTTTTTGAGATGAGCGCCAAACTGCGCCTGAATGCTGGATGTATTTTTCATCCAGATAAAATGAACTTACGTTGTCTATCAGACCACGGACTATGAGTCACATTCCGTTGATTCGGCGTCCTTTTCTGTGCCATCGTCAAACATAAATAAATGGCTAAGATCCATCCCCAGACCGTCCGAAATTGCACAAATGACAATAAGCGTAGGGTTCCTCACTCCTCGCTCAATTCCACTCATGTAGGTGCGATCGATGCCGCATTTATCGGCAAAAGCTTCCTGGGACAGGTCCATCTCACGGCGTAGCGCCCTGATTCTGTTGCCCAGTACCTTTTTGATTGATCCCGTCTTTTCCATCTAGCCAGCATCAATCTTCGTTGATTATCGGTCCACGGACTATGAGTCACATAAAAAGCGTGCTAGCATACATTTGTGACTCATAGTCAACAATAGAGGTAAACGGAATGACTAAAAAAGACTGGCACCCCGCCGACATCATTGCCGCCTTACACAAGCGCGGCACCAGTATGGCGAAACTCTCGCGGGAAGCGGGACTGGCGTCGTCAACGCTGGCGAATGCTCTGAGCCGACCGTGGCCGAAAGGCGAGTGGCTGATTGCCGTCGCGCTTGACGTGCATCCATCAGTAATCTGGCCGGAGCGCTACCTCAACACCACCAAACGTGAACCCAGAAAACCGCTTCACCTCATGACAACAACAGAAAACTCCGGGACATAACGACCCGCGCTGTGAGTGGCAGGACGCATTAACCAACACGCCTGACAGGAGAGTTGTTTATGCACACCGAACCACACCCATGCCCCATCGCTCTTACAACCGGAGGCCACCGTCACCCGGCCTCCCGGACTACAGGCTTTATTCACCGCTTCAGGCTCCACGCCTTCTCACCCGCACCGGGCCGTATTCTCATGCCCAGTAAACGGGAGAACGAGCCATGATGACCTACTGCGCGCGCATTGTTGCTATCGGGCTGTTTGTCGCCGACGGGCTGGCCGACAGGACGCTCATCACCTTCGACAGCAACGGTCCGAAAGATTGCCTCGATTATTCCCTGTCACTGGAACCCTCGTTCCGGGAAGACAACCTGCTGATCCTGCCCGGCGATCGGCTGCTGCTGGCAAGCCATGACTACCTGGTGACAGCCGTGGGCAAAGCGGCGCAGCAGTCGCTGTTTGAACTCGGCCATCTGACCATGGTGTTTAACGGCAGCCTGAACGCCTGCCACGCGGGGGCCGTTCATCTCTCCGGCCCAGTCCCTAAACTTCGTGACCTGTACGGCGACCTGCTGATTGAGGAGGGGCGGCCATAAACGCGGCCCTGAATCCGTCCACAACAACAATAGAGAAGACACTATGGAACTCAACAGAAGCCTGAAAGCCCGCCACCTGACGATGATTTCCGTCGGCGGCGTGATTGGTGCCGGATTTTTCCTCGGGGCAGGCGCGGCCATCGCCCGCACCGGCCCGTCGGTGGTGCTGGCCTACCTTATCGGCGGCGTTATCACCCTGTTCATTATGCTGCTGCTCGCCGAAATGGCGGTCTCCAGACCCGTCTCCGGCTCCTTTGAAACTTACGCCCGCACCGCCTTTGGCCCGTGGTGTGGCTTTATCACCGGCTGGACCTACTGGCTGGCCTTCCTGATTGGTCCGGCGTCGGAAGCCATTGCCGCAGGCACCTTCCTGAATATGTGGTTTCCCGGCGTCCCCGTCTGGCTGTTCTGCCTGGTGATCGCCTCGTCGCTGACCGCTATCAACATGGTCGGCGTCCATTTCTTCGGTGAAGTGGAGTTCTGGCTGAGCCTGGTGAAAGTGGTGGCGCTGCTGGCCTTTATCATCGCGGGCTGCTACAGCCTCGGGCTGGATGACACCTCACCCGCCAGCGCCGCTAACCTAACCGACAGCGGCAGCTTTTTTGCGGGCGGGCTGCCCGGCTTTCTCGGCGCGATGCTGATGGTGATTTTCTCCTTCGGCGGCACGGAGGCAATCGGCACCGCTGCAGGCGAAAGTGAGAACCCGCAGCGCGATATTCCCCGCACGCTGCGCGGTACCGTGGTGCGGATCCTGCTGCTGTATGTCGGCTCGCTGACCGTCCTGCTGCTCGTACTGCCCTGGCAGCAGGCGGGCGTCAGCAGCAGCCCGTACGTGGAGGCGTCCGGCATTCTCGGCGGCGACATGGCGCGGCACATCATGAACTTTGTGGTGCTGACCGCCGCGCTCTCCTGCATTGATACGGGCGTTTACGCCACCTCGCGGATGCTGCACGCCATGGCGTCCGACGGCTATTTCCCTGGCTGGTTTGCCCGCCTGCACCCGGCACATAAAACACCCGATAACGCCATCCTTGCCAGCAGCCTGGTGCTGTTTACCGGCGTCATCATCGCCATCCTCTCGCCGGATGCGTATGTCATCCTCGCCGGGATTTCCGGGTTCGGCTTCCTGTTCACCTGGCTGATGATTGCCTTAAGCCAGCCGACCCTGCACCGGATTGCGCTGCACGACGGAACGCTGAAATACAAGGCTTCGGGGGCCCGCTACATCCAGCCGTTCACCGTGGGGCTGATTGCGCTGATCATGGCCGGGCAATTCTTTACCGACGGCGGCGGCATTACCCTGGTCACCGTCCTGGTCTGGCTGGCCCTCGCCAGCGCGTACTATTTCTTTGTCGTCCGAAAAAACAGGAGACTGTCCGATGAAAAAAGTCATGCTCAATGAACTGACTGGCCGGGAAATTCGCGAACTGTTGCAGTCCGGCACGGAACTCACCGCTATTGTCAGCTTCGGCAGTTGTGAGAACCACGCCGATCACCTGCCGCTCGGCCCCGACATGTTTGTCCCGGAAGTGGTCGCCTGCCGGGTGGCGCAGCGGGTAGACAATACCCTTGTGCTGCCCTGCACGCCGTTTGGCACTTCCGCTCACTACAACGCCCATCCACTGGCCATCACCCTGCGCTATGAAACGAATATCGCGCTGGCGGAAGATATCTTCACCAGCCTGTTGCACCACGGCATCCGCAGGATGCTGGTGATTAACGGCCACGACGGCAATATCCCGGCAATCGAGATCGCAGCCCATAACGTGAAGGCACAACACCCGCAGGCAGCGATTGTGGTGGTTCCGGCGTGGTGGGATCTGGTGGGACATCATCTCGGGAAGGGATTTTTTGACTCATGGGATAACACCGGGCTCGGACACGGCGGCGAGGGAGAAACGTCTGTCATGATGGCGCTGCTCCCGGAACTGGTGGAACTGAAATATGCGCAGAAACAGATCCCTACGGAGGTGTTCGCCGATTATGGCGTGAGCCGGATCTGGGATATCGGGGAAATCAGCACCACCGGCGCGACCGGCGATCCGCGCTGCGCCTCGGCGGAAAAAGGCGAGCGGATCCTCGCCTGCCTGGTGGATGTGCTCTGTGCGTTGCTAAGTAAGCTGGATGCGGCGGACTGGCGGTGTGCCCCGGACAGGTAATCAACGAAGCGTGGCGGTAAAAGCATGAATATCAAAATTTACCGCCACCTTTTCCGCGGGCTCGCGCCCGCAAACCGCTTCCGTAAACCGTGTGGCATAATCTTTACCGCCTTCGACTTTAATGCACCGCGTAACATAGCTGGTGGACAGAAAAAATTGCGCAATCTCCAGTGGGGTCAGGAAAAGAATGTTACTGAACACCTCCCTTTGACAGTCCACCAGATGACCACAGGCCTGCATCAGTTCCAGCGTATTGTCATACTGGATCAGCCGCGGATCGCGGTAATAATGCCAGCTGTCCACCAACTCTGTTTCAATGAAATCCCGCAATGGCCCATACACCACCGGAAAGTCATATTTATAGGCGCAAAACACTCCACCGGGATTCAGCCAGTCGCGCAGTTTCGCCAGCACCCGCGTTCGATCCATCCAGTAAAATGAAGTGGCGCTGGTCACCAGGTCAAATCGCCGTTGTGAAGAAAAGCTCTCGGCTGGAGATACCGAAAACAGCAGACCGGGATAATTCACCCGCGCCCGCTCAATCAGGGCATCACCCTGGTCACAGCCCTCAACATGGCGAAACCATGCTTTCAGCCGTCCGGTTGAAACACCGTTACCGCATCCGATATCCAGCGCAGCGTCATGAGCGGGTGCCCGCTCGGCCAGAGATAAATAAAGCGCTTCCGGATAGGTGATTTTTCCACGAACAGCATCGTAAGCACCGGCATTCTTATTGAACTGTTGCACTACTGTTCTCCTTATTAAACCGTAACAAACCGGAATCCAGGGCTATTTATACGTCAGCGTAAAGGTCGCCGTGCCGTTTGCCGCACCCGGCGTTATCGTTCCTGCCGTCTGGTAGTACCGCGCCTTAAGCTGAACAATCTCGTCGCCATACACCGACTGCCAGTAAAATCGCTCCAGGCCATACTGGACGACGGCATCATCCGGGCGGTAGTGCAGCTGGATCCCCACGCCGGATGCGCCACCGCTATCAAGCTGCATAACGCCTTGCGAACCCGCAGACGCATCCGCCGGGGCATCAATACGCACGTTAATTCGCGCACCCACATCGCAGTTCAGGCCGATATCGAAGCTCACCCAGTCGGTTGTTGATCCCGCCCCGCTGAATTCACTTTTATCGTGATCCCTCATGGGGACGTCTACAGACGGCGTGGTGACACTACAGGCTTCAGATTTCACCGTGTTGGTCCCGTTCAGCGTGACGTTGGCAAAGTAAAACCGGTTTACCACCGACGCCCTGGCCAGCACGCCGTTGGTTAACGTGCCGCTGGTGATATTCCCGGTTTTGATAAGCTCACCTTTGATACCATCGCCGGGAATGGAGGCCCAGGAACCCCCGGCGTTATAGGGGTAACTACTTTCATAAGGCAGAACTTTACCCGATGAGGCGGTGCTCAGCCGCAGCCCGACGCCGGGCAGGTTGGTGTTGTAAACGCCGCTACCATAGCCACTCAGGGTGCCCCATTGGGTCAGTTCCCAGCGCGCGGTCCAGGCTTCACGCGTACATCCGGCGATAGCGTTGCCGTTGTTGTAAGCCCCTGTAACATCGGTGGCCAGCACGCTCCCCACTGGCGCATCCCGCTGGACGGTGACGTTGCCAAAGTTCAGATATCCCGCCAGTTCGGACGTCACGCCGCCGGTAAATGAGCAGCTTGCCATTGCGACATCAGACACAGCCATCAGCAGTAAAAAGAACAGAATGACGTTTCTCATCTCATGGCTCCGGCAGGATCACTTATAGGTCAGCGTAAAGGTGGCCGTGGCGTTGGCCGTGCCCGCCGTTATCGCTGCCGTAGTCTGGTAGTACCGCGCCTTAAGCTGCACCGTCTCTGAGCCGCCGTTCGGTGAGGTGTAGTAGAAGCGGCTCTGGCCGAACTGCACGGCGCTGTCATCCGGCGCAAAGTACAGTTGCACGCCCACCCCGGTGGCGGTCATATCGCCTGGCGCGCTGTCCAGCTTCATCACGCCTGCGACATTAGACGGATCCTGTGCGGCATCTATCTGGACGTTTATGCGGGCACTTTTGTCGCAGTCCAGGCCGATATTGAACGCCTTCCATCCGGTGGACGAACCCGGTCCGGAGAACTCAGATTTTTTATGCTGGCCCAGCGATACCTCAATCACGTCCGGTGATGTGACCGAGCAGGCGATCGTGGTGATTTGTCCCCCGGAAAAGGTGATGGGAAGTTCATTTGACCACTGTGCGTTCTCCCGGGTACCGGCAATAAAACGTCCGGGTGAGCCACTCAGCGCACCGGGAGTAATATCACCGGTTTTGATCAGGCGGATCCGCGCCTGGTCATTAATCGAGGGATGGTAACCAGCGCTGTGGCTAATCTGGAGGGTGAACACCTGCGACTGCCCGCTGGCGATACCGGTCCAGTTTTCCGGTAACGGATTACTGTCCACGGAGGTCCGGCCTTCAAACACATACCCCACGCCCGGTACGTTGGTTTTGAACACCGCCTCCCCGTTCCAGGTGATACTGGCTTTTGCGCCTGTGTTTTTGATACCGGCATTGATGGCGTATTGCGGGGTGCCGTCATAATTACAGTCCTGATAGGCCACGCCTTCATTTGACATCAGCCAGTCGCTGATGGGCTGTCCTACCACCGCGTCCCGCTGGACCACTACCGTACCGGGGCTGATAGAAAAACTCCCTGCCACCGAGCAAAACGCCCATGAAGTCTGGCAAAAGGCCATGACCACCAGCAGCATCATTCCGCGCCATAACATCATTTAGCAACCTCCTGGCATTCCTGAGTCACCGTGATGACCGGTGGCGGATTTTCCTGTTCCGGCAATCGGTAATGCACCACGCACTGCTGCGCCCCGTTCCAGTTCACCGTGATATCCCCTTCCTCCGGCACACCCGTCAGGTACACCTGGCCGTCGTCGCCAACGATACCGCTGCCGCCCTCTTTCAGCTTCGCCTGCGCACCAAACGGTACCGGCAGCCCACGGTAATACAGCGTCATCAGCACGCGCCGTCCGACGCGGGTGTTGAAGTTCGCCATCACCACCGCGCCCTGCGTTGGCGTCACGGTCTGCACGGCGGTGTCGATATCCACCTCATCACCGAGGGTACTGGTATCCAGTGCAATACGGTTTTTCTTGTACGGATTGACGTACGGCACCACCGCATAGCCACGCCAGTCGGTATAGACGCCGGTGTTGTTCTGCACCTTCGTATCATCCGCGCCGGGCGCGTTGACTACCGCCAGCGACTGGCCGAGCGGCTGGGACAGCGTGATGCCGTGCGGATGCGCGACGATGCCGCCCTTCAGGCCGTAGTTGACCTGCTGCGTGTCGTCGTCATAGTTGTAGCCGCCGGTGATTTCACCCTGCCCACCTTTATAGTCGGCGCTGATATTGCCGGAGCCGCCCACGCCGTGGTTGGTGTAGCTCTGCTGGAGGCTGTAGCTGAGGTTGTTGTCGGCAAGCGCCGTGCCGTTGAGCCCCACCTGCTGGCGGGTGTCGCCGTGTTTCGCGGTGTTGACGCTGTAGCTGGCCCAGGCATTCGGCATAAAGCGGCTGAGCGGCACCTGGATGTTGAACGCCAGCTGCTGGTCGGCGGGCTGGGTGCTTTCCGGGTAGTCGCTGTAGCTGTACGTCACGCTGTAGCTGATGCCATCGATGTTACCGTTCCAGCCGGTACTCAGGGTGCGTTCATAACCGTCCTCCTGCCAGTAGTCCTGCTGGTAGCCGGAGACAAAAAACGAGCCGTAGCTGCCGATACTCTGGCTGAGATCGAGCTGGAGACGCTGGCGTTTGTTGTACGTCATCTGCCAACCGTCGTCGCTGTCCACGCGCAGGTCGTTCGCTTCCTGGAAGGTGTAAAACCCGGCGGTGGAATAGCGGTACGCCGCCAGCGTGAAGCTAGTGTCGGTGGTCTGAAAATCCTTCGAATACTGCACCCGGTACGACTGCCCGTTATGGCTGTCGTCATTATTGAGCGTGGTGTGGGCAGCGGTGATATCGGCGGAAAGCGAGCCGAGTTCACCGAGGCCAAAACCGAGCCCCGCCGCCCCGGACTGGTAATCCTCCGAGTAGAGCGTGCCGCCATAAACGGTGATGGCATACGGGAGGCCATAAATCGCCGTGACCTGGCCGAACTCCGGTTCATCGCTGTCCTCGTTGCCGCTGCGGTATTTCCCGGCGGTGAGGGCATATTTCAGACGCCCTTCGCGCTGCATGATCGGCACCGCCGAGAACGGCTGGACGAAGGTACGCTCGCTACCGTCGGCCTCTTTGATGGTCACTTCCAGATCGCCGCTGCCGGAGGTCGGGTAGAGGTCGCTGATGGTGAACGCGCCCGGCGCAACGTAGCTCTGGTAGATGATGTAGCCGTTTTGCTTAATGGTCACCTGCGCGTTCGACTGGGCAATGCCACGGATAATCGGGGCGAACCCGCGCAGGCTGTCCGGCAGCATATTGTCGTCGGAGGCCAGCTGCGCGCCGCGAAACTGGACGCTGTCGAAGATATCAGACGGCGTGTAGCTGTCGCCGAGCGTCAGTTGCCCTTTTAGACGCTGGATATCCCGCTGAAGATACGTGTTCACCGAATCCCAGTGGCTGCCGTTGTCCTCGTCATAGTTCCAGGTCGAGTAGTTACGCAGCCGCCACGCGCCGAGGTTGATGCCGCTTTGCAGGTTGGCGTAGTAGTTATCGTCCGAACCGTTTTCCCCGTCGCGCCAGGTGTTACTGCCGCTGAGGTTGTAGTTGAGCAGCGCGGCGGGCACGCCTTCGTCCCATTCGGACGGATCCACCCAGCCCCGGGCGCTGGTATTCATCGCCGCCTGCGGAATGCTGACGTTAAGCTGGAGTTTGCTGAAGCGCAGGTCAGTGGCGGCCATCGGGATATAGCGGCCAATGTCGTCCAGCGGCTTATCCGGCGGCAGTGCCGCCAGCGCCGGGAAGACGTCGGTTTTTACGCCCCAGGCTTTCAGCATGGCAGGCGTGATCTGTGCCGCGAGCTTTTTATCCGCTCCGGCGGCAAAGGCGATATCCTGCGCCTCGCCCTGTTTTTCGCCGTTCACATAGACGGCAACACGGTAAGTGCCGGGAAGCTGGCCGTCGGATTCGGCAAAGGCGGATAAATCCGCCACCGGCTGGCCGGGATTATCAATTTCCAGCGCGTGGGTGTTAAAAGCCTCGCGGGCATCGGCGTTGCGAAGATAGCCTGGCAACAGGATCATCATCAATAGCAGCGTCAGACGTGGCGTCGGGTTATTCATCACGTCCTCCTTCATAGCTTACGGCTTTCGGTCTGGCTGATGCCGCCGTAGTCGCTGATGGCCTGCCAGGTCACGGTGGATGCGGTGGCCGATGGCAGCGTGAAGCTGGCACTGCCCTTCGGCGGTACCATGTCCGCTTCTTTAATTTCCTGCCCGTCGACCTTCAGGGTGAACAGCGTGACGTAATACGGTGTGGGATTGCTGACGGTAAGTTGGTTACCGCTGCGGGCGACGCTCAACTGTTGATACGCACTCTCCGGCGGCCCTTCCAGCCCCGCCGGGCGGTAAAATAGCTTCAGGCGCGACTTGACCACCACCTGCAACACGTTGGTGCGCGGCTGGCTGTCATCGGTGGCGGGGATCGATTTCACGTTCAGCCAGTACACCGACTCCCTGTCCTGCGGCAGGTTGCCCCCGGTACGCACAATACGCAGCATGTTCTCTTCACCGGGGTTGATGCGAAACAGCGGCGGCGTGACGATAAACGGCGTTTTGCCACCCTGTTCACCGCTGTCCACCCAGCTTTGTACCAGATACACGCCGGATTTCTCAGGATTGCGTATCGATGCGGAGGTCTCTTTTTTATCCCCACCATAAATGACGCGCGTCCCGCCAATCACGATCCCGGCCTGCGCCTGCACGCTTAAGAAAACCAGCAACAGCGCCAGCACCACGTCTGCATACCTGTTCATTTTTTATGTTCTCCGGACGAAAAATACGCATCCCTGCGAAACGTTCCCTGTTATGCGGCGGTACACCGGGTCGGGTAGGATGGGAGGTGGACCCCGCGGCGGCACAGCATTACTTGTAGTTAATGGTGAACTGCGAGGTACCGTTAGCTGTACCTGTGGTCACAGCGGTGCCGGTGGAGACATAGCGGGCGACAAAGTCCAGCGTATTATTGCCTTCTACGAGGAGGTAATCCGTTGATGCCGTATGCAGGGGGATGGCGGTACCATTTTTATCAGCGATTTCAATACCGACGCCGGTCGCAATCCCGGTACCGCTGTCCAGCGCCAGCAGGTTCTGGTTTAAGCCATCTGACGTCCCGTCAAACTTCACATTCGCCCCATTGACCGTGTCCGGGCAGTCGCTCAGGTTGAGGGTGAAGCGCGTCGGGGAGGCCTTCATCCCGGATGCGCCATCCAGTGCGGCTTTCGCCACAGTACCCAGATCCACATTCAGGTTTTGCGAACCGCTGTCCACGGTACAGGTCTGGTCGGTAATGCTACCGGTGAAGTGGATGGTGCCGTCGGCGGCGACCGCACTCCCGGCCACCAGTAAAAAACACGCGCTTAACATCGTTTTTTTCATACGTTTCTCCTTGATGAAAGATCACACAGGGCTCAACCCTGCTTCACTCCGGCGGCGAAAAAACCTGCGTCAGACTTTCCCGTTAGTGCCAGAGTGGTGAGTTCAGGAGAAAATGCGGTGGACGAAGAGAGTGAAAAATAAAATGTCAGCGGAGGCGAAGCATAGCGTTCGAAATGGCATAAAACAGTAACGCGGTGAGCAAGTGAAAACTGGCAACGTGAACCACTTAAGCACGTTGCCAGCAGGGCCAGAGGAAAACACATATTAGTTACATTTAATATCAATTTAAAAACAACAAGATAGTCCGTTATCAAAAGGGGTCTCAGAAAAATTTTGACACTTTGCTAAATTTTTCTGATACTACTTTACATTCTGGCACTAATTGTGTGGTTTTCTCTCACATTTCCCCAGACATTCATAAACCTCTGCGTATTTGTCGCCGTATAAATCACCGTATGCCGGATGTTCCGGTGCCCCAGATAATCCTGTATCAGACGGGTATCCCGCCCTAAATCCGCCAGCGCGTAACCGCAGCCGTGCCGTAGCATATGCGGATAGGCAGCAATGCTGACGCCAGCCAGTTCACCGTAACGTTTGAGTAACAACCTGACCTGATGACGCGACAGCGCGCCGCCCTTCTGTGACAGGAACAGCCAGTCTGAATCCGCATCGCGCCAGCGGTTGCGGACCTGTAGCCAGCGCATCAGCGCGGGCAGTTCGGTATCGAACAGCGGATGCTGTGTCGAGAGGCTGTTTTTCAGCCGCCGGACATAGACCGATCCCCCAACCAGATCGATATCCGACAGACGCATCCCGCACAGTTCACTGACCCGCAGGCCGTGTAAAAAACACATCTGAATCAGGCAATAATCGCGCTCAAAATGGATCCCTCTGTCTGCGGCAAGCAGTATCTGTCCCACTTCATGACGCGTGAGATGCTTTCTTTTTTCAGGCATTAGCCTTTGCTCCTTATGAAAATAAAAAATGAAAAAAAACAGGCCGGAACTGCCTTCGCAGTTCTGGCCCGAGCCAGAGAATACCATCAGAAGCCGCACAGAATGATGATGCAGAACTCAACAATTTTTACGGGCAGCCTCCAGTTTTATGCAGTGAATGCACCGGTAGTACGCTACACCCGGCAGAAGAAATCTCTGTTGCCGGAGGCACGATGCGAGCCCAATTCACTCTTTTACTACTGTGCGTTTCATTACCGCTCAGGGCCATCACCACGCCGGAGATCGCCGCCTCCGCGCTGACGCCCGGTTGTGTGCAATACCGGGTGGTCGGCCTGTGCTACTGGCTGTACTGCACGCCGTTTGGCTGCACGGTGCGCACCTCGGCGAAGGTCAGCCATTTCCGCCCGGATCTGGTGGTGTCGGCTTACAGCCTCACCGGGCAAAACCCGTGGACGGAAATGTCACCGCTCAACCCGCCAATACCCGGCATTGCCGAAGGCGGCGGCGACACTAATCCGCGTTCGGCCAGCCAGCACAGCAAAATCCGCTTTAAAAACGCCGACGCCATTGGCTTTCCGGCTGGCGATGAGCTGGCAAAATTCTTCACTGAGTTTGGCTATGTCTGCTCGCCTTCATTGCAACCTTTTGAGCCTTATTTTCTGAGCCAGGTGGATACGCTGGCATGGCGCAGCGGCGTGCCGGAGATGACCAGGCCGGAAGCGCTGACGCCGGGTATGCGGGAAGTCAGTCAGAACGGCGATATGTGGGGCAATATCTACCCGCGCGCAGGGGCTATCAGCCAGACACACGACTATAAAGCTGCCGCCGTTATCGCCCAGCGCGTGGCCGATCTGGTGACGCGTATCGGGCAACCGCATATCTACACGCCGCTGACGGCCTCATCCCGCGCCGGATACTGGCCGCCGCCCCCGGTTATCGAAGGCGACAGCAGCAACCACCGATGGCAGATGCTGACACCGAAAAAATCAGCCGCCTGTTCGGCATTCCCGGACGGCAGCGTTGCCGACACCTACGCCAACAAGCTGGCGGAGAACGGCGCGTACGCCTGGACGCTGTGGCGGCCTTACAAGTGCTGCCCGCGCCGCGGGCAGACCTTTCTCGGCAGTACGGGTTAACGGAGGGGGTGATGAGAGTCCTTTGCCTGGTCTTACTGTTTTTCACAGGGGTTTGCGTGGCTGCCGATGACTACAGCTTCCGCAAGCAGGGTTCGGTTGACGACCTGCTTTACTATCAGATTGGCGGCGGCGAAGCCGTGATGCCGCCCCCTGTGCGCCGCAGCCCCTCACCGCTCAGCGTCGGCATTGGCTGGAACAGCGATATGATGTGCGGCAATTTCGACATCGACACCACGGTGCGCAACCAGCTTAACGGCATTACCGACGGCTTCCAGCAACTGATGGGCAACGTCATCCAGAGCGCCACCGGGGCGGTCGCCAGCCTGCCCGCAATGATTATCCAGCGCGCCAATCCACAGCTTTACGACCTGCTGACCAACGGCGTATTACAGGGGCGGCTGGATTTCGATAAATCGCTGCTGAACTGCCAGAAAATGGCGGAGAAGATGACCGATTTAGCGGCCGACTCCGCCTGGTTTTCCGGAGCCAAAGCGGAGAATTACCAGTCCCTCGCCGCCAGCGACAGCGATGCCATCCGCACCGACCAGAAAGCGGCAAAAGAGGCCGCCGACAAGGGTAAACGCTGGGTGGGCGGTGAAAAGCGCGGTGGCAAAGGCCAGTTACCGATTAAGGTAGTCCATGACGCCACCGCCGCAGGCTGGAATATCCTCAACCAGCAGCCTACCACCAGCACAACTTCTCTTACCTCCTCTGAATGCGACGGGGAACTTTGCACTACCTGGAAATCCCCTGAAGAGGCTGCCGGATGGATGACCCGCGTGGTCGGCGAGCAGACCATCAGCGTGGCGCAGGCTACCGACGATCCTGATGCCCGTTCCGGCGCGCAGGCGGGGATCGGCCTGCATCCGCTGATCGACGAAGAAAAAGCGAAGATCCTGCCCCTCCTGACGGATCTGGTTAATGGCAGTCAGAAGCCAGGCTTCGACAATCTGGCGAAAGCTTCCGGCGGATCCATGCAGCTTACCCGTGGTGTGGTCGAGGCGCTGCGCGACGATCCGGACGTTGCCGTCCTCACCGAACGGCTGTCGGGAGAGCTGGCGCTGGCCCGCGTCACCGAGCAGGCGCTGCTGGCCCGGCGCACACTGCTCGCGGGCATGCGCGAACCCAATATCGCCAACGTCAAAGAGGCGCAGGAGAGCCTGGGTAAAACCACCGCTCAACTGGACGAGGAGTTGAATCAACTGAAACTGGAACTCGATTTCCGCCAGGCGCTGACACGCAATACCGCCAGTCAGATCCTGCAACGCAAACAACAGCGCGACCAGCTTCAGGGGCAGGCGGTGGAAGTGCCGGACGACAGCGACCGTCGTGTGCATAAGCTGAATAACCCGCAGCCGGACAGCCCGCGATGACCGCCAGCAGCTATTTCGAGTACGTGCTCACCCTGCTCGGCTGGCTGGTGAACAACGGCGTCTGGCAAACGCTGACCGCCACCGGGCTGTTCGCCCTGCCCCTGCTGGCAAAACTGGTTGCCCTGTGGCTGAAGGCGCGCGGCCAGGGGGCCGATGAAGGCAACGTCGCCCGCCTGCTGGTCGTCTGGGTAGAACACTCGCTCTACAGCGCCCTGCTGGTGATCTTCTTCGCGGGTGTGCCGTTCCTCAATGTCGATATCAATACCCTCAGCTATGACAGCCAGCGCACAAAACAGTGCGGCTGGTCGGTGGTGCAGCCCGGTGATTCCGGCTATGCGCCGCTCATCAACGAACTTAGCGGCCAGAGCGCTTCCGTTCCGGTGTGGTGGTACTTCACTCACGCGCTTGGCAAAGGCATCACCAGCGCCGCCGTTGCGGTGCTGCCCTGCAAGCCGGACCTGCGCCAGCTACGCTTTGAGGTGCAGCACACCCGAATCGCCGATCCGGCGATGGCGCAGGAGCTACAGGATTTCGTTAACGACTGCTACGGGCCGTCGCGCACACGCCTCAAGCGACTGGGCAGCGATATCAGTGAAGAACAGAGCCGGGAAGTGGACTGGGTGGGATCGTCTTTTTATCTCGCCACGCCGGGCTATTACGACCACGATCACTCCCGTTCGCCCCGCGCCGCCTGGCCTTATGACGCCAGCCGCGACGATGGTCTGAGTGATATGGGTGGCGGAGGCTATCCAACGTGTAAGGAGTGGTGGTCCGATGGCGATGCGGGGCTGAAAAACCGGCTACTGAAGCAGGTCGATACCACGCTCTGGCAGCAACTACAAAAACTGGGGCAGTTTAAAGAGGAGTATGAAGAAGCAGTACTGCGCTCGCTGGTGAGCCCGCGCAATATGCAGGTGTCGCAGGGTGGGCTGGTGTACAACGGGTTTGGTGGGAGTGCGGGGGATAATCTCAGCCAGACGCAGTTGCTCAGTCGTGTCGGCGGGATCATCGGCGCGGGGCTTTCGAGCTACGCTCTGTTTCCGGCATTTGATAACGTCCGCCAGGCGCTGCCGATGGTGCAGGCGTTCCTCGAAATGGCGCTGGTGATTTGTATTCCGGTGATTCTGTTGTTCTCCGCATGGGATCTTAAAACGGTCATCACGCTGAGCTTTGTGCAGTTCGCCCTGTTCTTTCTAACCTTCTGGTGGGAACTGGCCCGCTGGCTGGATAACTGGCTAATGCAGATGATGTACGACAGCGATACCCATTCGTACTTCAACCTCTGGGGCCTGCAAAATACCTCCGACGATCTGATTGTGAATATCATTATGGGCGTGATGTTCCTGGTGCTACCGGCATTCTGGCTGGGTGCGCTGACGTGGGCGGGTGTAAGGATCGGCGCAGCAGTCGCTGGGGCGATGGGCAGCGCGATCGGTGATATCCGTAGCGCTGGTGAACAGGTTGGGAAAATGATCGTCAGTAAAACGCGGATACCTTAGTCAAGATATTTTGTTCGATTTAAAACTTGGTAATCATCTAATACTAATACCCGACAAACGTATTAGAGAATGACTTCATAAATCATTGCTTACGTTTAAACGGATTTGAAAAAAATCGAACCAAATTATCCCATTTATGTTTGAACCAACGACATGTTGAAGGAAAAACAAAATAGTCATCGAATGAAATATCCTTTGTAGCGGCACAAGCATCATTGAGTGCATTTTTATTTCTGTTTATAACCATTCTTTCCTCTGCTAATATTCTGAATGGCCCTCGATATTCCTCAGTTGTAGTCGACCTATTAATAGAATCTGCTGCATTATGGAGAATTTTAGAAACATGCTCAGTAAAATCAATAACAGATTTTTCGAGTTTCATATGTTTCTGAAAAGGTTTGATGTTAATCCCTCTCCGAGCAACTCTTTCATAGGAGTTAAAAAATGAAAGTTTGATCTTATTAGAGCCATCCATGAGACGCAATAATTCACATACAATTTCATTTTTATTCTTATAGTTAATAGCTGATTCAGTTCTAACGAGCCCTCTGACTATCTCTGTTTCTAGCAACATTACTCTCATAGGTAATGATGTCATTTCGTCAAGAAAATCATTTGCCGCTTGATGCGCTCGCTCAATATTTTTGGCATGCCAAAGTCTCTGAGCAAAATAAATAGCAAGGACTGGTACGAATGCATTTATTAAAGATATAACTTTGTCAAAGTAGCTTACACTTTCACTCATGATGCCCCCCCTGTAATCGGTCACAATATTAGCCTCATCAAAAATTAAATTCAGTAAACATTTGCAATATTCAATATCAACAGACTTTAGCGATTAATTCAGACAGTTACATCTACTTAGTACACCATAAACTCTTCAGCCTCGGTAATGATTTTCCCCTCCCTTTTATCACCCGCGCAGAAAACACTACCGCCAGCCATGCAGTAAGTTCGCCATGTATCCGGAAGGCGCGAACGGCGCAGATGCGCAGGATACCCGTACCATTCCATCCCGCAGGGAAACGCCCTGCGAAGGGTGTTCCCTGTTCATTTACAGGAGAAATACCATGTCGCTTTTCGATAAAAAACCGTCGTTAATGCCGGTGGTTATCGCCCCTGATGTCTGGCAATCCGCTGTGGAATTTCCCGCCGACCCGAAGCAGGTGGAAGAACGGCTGGGCAATCTGTTGCTCACCGTACTGCTGACCCTGCGCACCGCCGGGACGTCCCGCAAGAAAGTCACCTTTACGATCTACTGCCAGCCGCCGCAGGGCGATATGAAAGTCCCTGTCGCCTTACCGTTGTCGCTCAACTATCACGGCCACTATGTACAGGTTTCGATGGCTGAACAGGCTTAACCTCTCCCCGCCGGAGTCGCTTCCGGATGGAGGTGGCTCCGGCTTCTTCCATGAGGATCGCACGATGGACAGAAGCAACGATATCTATCAGAAAGTCACCGACCAGATTATCGCTGAGCTGGAAAACGGCAATGTGCCGTGGATCCGCCCGTGGCGAGACGGCGAACCGCCGTTCCCGATCAATGCGTTATCCGGTCGACCGTATCACGGCATCAACGTGCCGCTGCTGTGGAACAGCGCGGATAAGCAGAGTTTTGCCAGCGACCGCTGGCTGACGTTTCGCCAGGTCAGCGCGCTCGGCGGGCAAGTGCGCCGTGGGGAGAAATCCTCTCTGGCGGTGCTGTATCTGCCGCGCACGCAGGAAGAGACCGACGCACTCGGTCAGCCGTTGCTGGATAAAGACGGCGAGCCGAAGGTACGGCATTTCGGGATCATTCGTGAATTTCGGCTGTTTAACCTGTCGCAGTGCGATAGCCTGCCGCAGACACTGTCTGAGCCGTTAACCCGGCCCGCAACGCCTGTGGAGATGGCTGAAGCCATCGCGATGAATAGCAGCGTGACGCTGCGCCACCGCCGCCAGTCGAAAGCGTATTACAAACCCGCGACCGACCTGGTGATGATGCCGCACCCGCAACAGTTTGAAAGCAGCGAGGCGTATTACTCCACGCTGTTGCACGAACTGACGCACGCCACCGGACACGCTTCACGCCTGAACCGCCCCGGTATTGCCGGAGCGGAACGCACCGAAGCGCTATACGCTGCTGAAGAGTTAGTGGCAGAGATGGGTAGCGCCTTCCTGTGCGCCCATTGCGGCATTCAGGGCAGGCTCCAGCACGCCAGCTATATCGGCTACTGGCTGGATATCCTGCGCCAGGACAAACGGGCGGTGATCCGCGCCAGCGGTATGGCGCGCCACGCCAGTGAATGGCTGCTCAACGCTGTACCACAACCCTGTCAGCTTAGCGCCTGACAGCCCACCCGCACGGGAAGCCTTCCCCGTCGGGAAGTTGCTCCCCTTTTTTCTGGAGTGATATATGGGACTCGATCTCTTCTTTTTCGAACGGGCAAAAAACGCGCCCGATGAAAGCCAGTACGACAGAGTGGGTTATTTCCGCAAGGTGAACCCGTTACTCAAATGGATGGATAAACACGTTGGGCTGGTACGTAACCAGGTACTGTTAGAAGTCACAAAAGCACATTTGCAGGCGCTTCTGAGCGACCTGCAGAGCCTGACGCCGGATAACTGCGGTGCGGTTTATCCCACAATTGATGGCTTTTTCTATGGTTATACCGATTATGGAGAACACTACTGGAAGGATGTCCGCGCCGTCACTCTCTGGGTGAAAGAGACGCTGGAGACGTTTGATTTTGAGCGAGACAGGCTGATGTTTTATGCCTGGTGGTAAGTGGAACGGAGTGGCCGGTTTCGATCGGCCACTTTATTCATCAGAGAGAATAACGCCAAGCCGCTGTGCCATCTGCTGTATTTCGTATCCTGTAGAAACATCATCCGTAAAGCGAACCGTTGGACTGGCGATACGCAGATCTCCCGGTTTGACCCTGTCACCGAACAGCACAAACGCATCACTGTCATCATGCTGCCGCGATTTCCAGACCAGTCCATCGATATCAGAATGCTGAAGATATATTGCCCGTGCCCACAGTCGAGTCTGCGTATACAGTAGCCTTCCGCTCTCGATCAAGTCAGCCTTACTGGTGCCCATGCGATAGAGATCCTGCGACTTCAGACTAGCTAGTTGCAGTTTTCTGGTACTGGCAAGTTCCGTGTAGCCCCAGTTTCTGAAAGGCCTGAGGCTGAGAAATCCTGTCCGTGCTTCGCCGATAAGATCGTGAAACACGGTCTCCGCCAGCGCGCCCTGCAGTGAACCTGCTGCATACAGCCAGGGAACATATTGCCCTGCATCATCCTTAAAGGAGCTGAAGCGTGCGCCATATTCCCAGGATTGCAGATCTCTTCCGGGATTAAAACTATCGCCAGACCACTGAAGGGAATGACAGCGGTGCATTCGGCTATCCGGCGGCAGAATGACCCTGTTCACCAATATATTGTCCGGAGGCGACGCGATACGCGCCACAAGAAGCTGCGGCGTACCAAACTCGTTCCTGGCGGATTTATTCTGCGCCATCCCGCATCCGCCCGGCTTCCGCTTCCGCTGCCTGAATAACATTAGACGGATAACGCAGCAACATCTCCTGCGGCATCTTCCCGGCTAACAAATCATTTGAAGTGGCGAACCACTCGGCTATGCCCCATGGGGTTTTCACTTCGGCCAGAATATCCAGAATCACTTTAACCACAGGCAAAGGCCGCAGATTTTCATCCAGCGCATAGCGGGGAAATACCTCGCCCACGCCTTTTTTATATACCGAGTAAATACGGCCTGCACGCTTCCACTTGCTGGGTTGCGAAGAAGGATTCAGCGCAGAAAACCCCGCCAGTTGCGCGATTTCGCGCGCGGTCAGCCAGCCTTCGTCAACCAGCCTTGCTCTTGCTTGCGCCAGCCTTTCCTCGTCGACAAGGCCATGTAAACCTTTTTCCTGTGGTTCTGTTTCCAGAGCCGTTTTAAACAATGACAGCAGAGTTTCAACATTGCCAGATTTCACAGTCTTGCGTTTATTCTTCAGCGCTTCTGTCGCACGCAGCAATGTTTCAAGCTGGTGTTGCAGCGCATCAATGCTGCTGTCCACATCTTTAACGATCAGCTCCACCGTGTATGTCTGGTCCTGTTTGCGCACGCCCTGATGTTTATCCCGCGCAAAAGAGAGGCGTACGTCTCCACCATCGACCACTACACGTCCGGCGTCTTTCTCCATTCTTACTGCTGTTCCGGGAGCCATAACGCATACCTCGCATCTCTTGATCTAACCAGGATAACCTTACTAACCAATATAACCATTAGTTCAAAATTTGTCCACTTACGTATCACCATGCATACGCGAAATCTTCAACGCGAGTGATAAAAACTTACTGTGCTCAAAAGGCCCAAAGGGAGAGACTGCAAAGGAAGGGCGACAAGGGCAAAGGGGCCTGCCCGGAAAGGGGAAATATGCTGAAGTGGCTACAAAGACCATCCCAGAGCCAGCCACCTGCACCAGACGCTACGCTGCCGGAGGGTTGGTTTGCGCCACAATCCGCAGAACAGTTGCTGGCGACACCGTTACGCCAGTCGTGTCTGCACCAGCTACGGCAACTGACCCCGCTGCCAGATACCCTGTTTGATAGCTGGATCCTCGCGGCGATTCACCGCTTCGCCGCACTGGTACAACTGCTGCCCGCCTCACAAAGTCATCACCATTCCATTCCCGGCGGACTACTGGACCATTCGCTGGAAGTTGCCTGCAACGCCATCCGACTGCGCCAGGGCTATCTGCTGCCACCAGAAGCGGGCGCGGAAGAACAGGCCCGGCAGGCCAGCGCATGGACGGTCGCAGTGGTCTGCGCGGCATTGCTGCACGACGCGGGAAAAATCGCCGTGGATATGGAGGTTCATCAACGTGATGGAACTCGCTGGCATCCGTGGCAGGGTAATCTGGCGCAGCCTTATCGCTGGCAGTACCGTAACAGTGGCCGTGATTACCACCTGCATCCGGCGGCTGGCGCAGTGCTGATTAATCAGTTGATACCCTCGCCATTACTGCACTGGCTGGCCGGATACCCCACGGTTTTTGCGTCCCTGATTTATCAGATCACCGGACACTACGAACGGGCTGGCGCGCTGGCGGAACTGGTACAGCAGGCCGATAAAGCCTCTGTCGCCCGATACCTTGGCGGCGATATCAAAACTGCGCTGGCACAAAAGCCCTCTTCCTTTCCCCAGCAGCTTCTTACAGCCTTACGGTCGCTGGTGCAGAACGATTATCGACTGAATAACCCCGAATGCGGATCCGATGGCTGGCTGACGGAGGATGCGCTGTGGCTTATCAGCAAAACCACCGCCGACCGGGTTCGCGCCTGGCTGCTCCAGCATGGCGTATCCAGCGTACCGGAAAACAATAACCGCCTGTTTGACGAACTGCTGACGCATCAGCTTATTGTTGCCAACGAAGATAAAGCGATTTGGCGCTGCATTATCCGATCGGATAAAGGCTGGTCGCCCGTTGAACCACTGACGCTGCTGCGCCTAACACCATCTGCAATCTGGGAACAGGGAGAACAACGCCCCACCAGCTTTGCCGGTGATGTGACACCGGTAAGTGAAGCCGAACCCGCCCCTGAACTTAGCACACCGACTCAACCGCTGCCGGAGATAGCAGACGACCCGAGACTTGGTGACAATAACAACTTCCTGCAGTGGCTGAAGAACCACACCAACCCTTCAGGCACGGTGAATACCCGGAACGGCAAGGTACATGTGGTGGAAAACCATCTTTTCTTGATTTCGCCGGGGATCTTTAAGACATACGCAGCAGAAACTACAGGCGATACCGGCGACGGCTGGAAACTGGCACAGCGAATGTTTCAGGAGTCAGGGCTGGCCCTGCGCTGTAATGATGACAGTTTTATCTGGACCAGCGAGGTTCGGGTTCCACAAAAGAAAAGTAGTCAGTTGAAAGGTTTTCTGATGGAAGATCCGAAGCAGGTATTGGGGGAGAAAGTGCCGGTGAATAATCCGTGGCTGAAGTTGCTGCGCGAATAGCAATTTATATCAAAATACTCTTTTCCACCGAGCTACAGCGAATGGGCTTTAATACCTAAAGAGCCGCATGATATTCAATAATTGATTTCAATTCTTCAGGCGAAAAAGGCGGATTACGCCGATGCAACATGGCATGGCAATTAGGACAGACGGGAATAAGATCTTTTTTGGGATCCAGAGAGTAATTCTCTTTGATGTCTGAAAGCGGAATCAGGTGATGTATATGGATAAAACCTTTTGCTATCTCGCCATACACCTTCATCATATCAATACCGCATACTTTGCACAGACAACCATGCCAGGCTAATGCGGCCTGCCGGGCCTTACGGTCGCGTTCATAGCGGTTAACCGTTACCTGCGTAGCGGTACCTTCAGTAAATACGCTCTGCGGCGGTAATTCATCAGGAAAAATGCTGATGGCAGGCTGCTCGTTACCCATGTTTTTCTCAACGATCTGAAACCCTTGATCGGTAAGCAACTTGACGCATTTCGACTTGATACCACCACTAAAATCTTCAGGTAAAAACTCAACGCCTGTCATATTTGAGGCGGCAATACCGACTATCGCTTTCGGTGGATAACTGCGCCCTTCAAAGACCACGTCATATAGCCGGGACTCGCTGAACTGGTGGCGTACACCTTCATCATAGGCGCGCATAGCCGCAATAATGCATTCTCTGGAAATCTGGTCTGGCAGTTTCTTCTTCATTTACAACTCATCATCCCTGAAACGACATATGCTAACTCTTTATTTTATAGCATATTAATTTATCCGGTGATAAACAGCACTCTTCAATTTCGCGTTACATGGAGACGGTAATCAGTGCAACGGCAGCGTGACGTAACGACAGAGAAACCGCGCCTCATGCTGATTATCCAGACGCACCTGAAAAACATCGTGTGCATCCTGCACGGATGCGTCTTCACGCCACGCCAGCAGACCCTGTTGGTTCATGCGGATAATAATCTGATCGGGCGTTTCGCCCTGATTCAATGCTTCGACTACCTGTTGTAGGGAGACCTCTCAATCGCTACAAAAGGCTGCCTAAGTTTACTGGCTATGGACCCCACTCAAAGGTCGATATCACTCTGGTAGTGATAGTCTGCACCAAGCTTCTGAGGATATGTCGATGAAAACCATTTTTTAAACATATAGCCAAAACATGTTTATGCCATCGACACGTTGCGGCGATATGTCGATAAAACACGTTTTTTTAAGCATATGGGTTTACAGTAGGATTTATCGCCAGTCACAATGACCTTTCTTCTTAGAACTTCAACGGAGTGCTCTCTGAAGTGCTATTCCGGCTTGCGGTAAAAGAAAGTGCTCCGAACATGATTTGCAGTTTACTACTCACATTGCACGTCTGAACGCCTCCGCCATTTGTTCCTGCTCCCGGTAAGGAAGAGTAAGGCTGTCCGCAATAGCTCTCCATTGGCTGACTATCCACCGGTAGTTGGCAATAATCTCATCAGCTTCGGTCAGTTTCAGGCGAAAGTATTCAGCAACTTCCCGGGCTAATTCCAAATCAAGCGCGTTATCCGCCTCAGTAATATTCAGTTTCAAGCCATCAGCTCTGGGAGCCGGATTTATATCGTAGGCTTCAGAAAGTCGCCATCCCTTGCCGGGAACCAGAATAAACCCGTGGTTTCGCAAATGATCATCAGAGTTAGAGACTAGAATATTAAAAACTATGCGTGACCAGAGTTCCTGTAAGTCAGCATTGGTCTGCGCGCCATTTCTGATGAGAACTTCAGCCAGCTCCAGATAGCTGACTCCTGCTGAGTAATCATCCCCATCCTGGTGTCGGGTCAACGTCATGGCGGATGCAAAATGAAGACGCTGACCAGCATCGGTACGGTCAAAACGACGGACCATAAAACAATGATAAAAGGTGCGCTTGAAGCCGCGCTGAGTTACGCATACACATCCGTTAGAGAATTGCCGCCGGGTAGCGATGCTGTGTTCGGTATTGATAGACATGGTATATCCGTTTGTCTCGATGAAATTGTGAACGTTGAATTCACGAATTTTCATGAGCTTGATGGCTGAATCTCTTAGGCTGTATATATCATCCATACTGCGTTTGTCAGTAACAGTGTTTACTGCAGGAAAATCTGGTTTGTGACAGATAATCTAAACAGTCTTACTATCCATTCTTAAGTTACTGTAATTATTAAATTAAAACTCAGGCTTTGTTGTTTAGCATCTAGAGTGTATTGTTATTATTAAATACGCAGTGTGACAAGCGAGCAAAAGATGACATCACTTATAGTTACTTCGTTACGCAAAATCGGTCCTTGTCTTAGCTCTGTACTTGTAGAGGAAATGCTGAAAACCCAAGGAGTTAACCGTGATACCGCACGCAAACAGATTTCCCGGGCGGCTTCTGCAGGGCAGATCCACTGTGTTGACAAGCTTTTCCCCAAGCGCGAACGATTTATTTATCTGAAACAGCAGTATGGTACCGGGAGCTTCTGGTCAAGTCTCAATACAGCCCTCCTTGATACCGGATCGGCCTACGGTCTCGCCCTGAGTTGCCTCCGGGCACGCGGGGGGATCCTGCCGGTCAGACATTTTCCTGCAGCCTGCGGTTCACCGGTAGCAATGAAAAACAGATTATCCTGGAAGTCAGTTCTGGACGGTCTGCTTCAGTACAAGATGGTCAGGGTTGTTACGTTACCAAGTCTGGGTGAGTGTGTGGCGCTAACAGAAAAAAATGATAACGGGTATCAGCGCGCGCTCCATCCCCTTAAAGCTAGGCTGCTCACCGAGTCAGTTCTGATGAAATCCCTGAGTCAGTGGGTCCGTCATAACGGCATCATTAGTTACGACACGCTGCGCACGCGGGAGGAAATCGATTCAGATCAGGCACCCTGTGTGGCAAATTTTGATTTTGACGTCACTGCAGCATCCTATCTTAATCCTCTTCTACAGTTCTCCCGGTCAGGGGAAATTCGACCTGGTTTCTTTGTCTGCGACATGCTTCTGGGCTGTAAGCTCAGTCTTGTGCATCTCCAACCCTTTATTACAAAATGTCGATCGATAAACAGCCTCAGGAACAGCCCAAGATGTCTGTTTATGTTTATTGCCGACGAATACAGCGAAGAAGCTTTTCTCGAAATGAAGCGTACCGGGATAATACCCGCGACACCAGAGAATCTATTCGGAAAAGAGTTTGCTGATGCGCTCTTTCAGTTACGGGATCTGGTTGGCTCAATAACGCTCAGCTTAAAAAATAATATAGCAGCAATAGATGACATCATGTCCAAACTGACGAATATAGCCGGTGTTACTAATCAGCTTCAGGGGGATTTGTTTGAATATATTGTCGCTGAGACCGTACGTATAGATAGTAAGGATGTCGAGGTTGGAAAGATATGTAAGTCACTTAAAGGGGAAACAGCGGAATGTGATGTGCTTAGTGTGAATGGGTATGCAAAAATTACTTTTATTGAATGCAAAGGTTATAAGCCCTATTCGACTGTGAGACATGAGGATGTCAAAAAATGGATTGGAAAACAGGTTCCTGTATTCTTCAGCTATGCAAAAAAGGAATACCCAAATGCTGAAATTAATGTTGAGTTATGGACTACAGGAAAGCTCTGCGATGATTCCAGAGAGTCTCTTCGTAAGTTTCAAGAAAATAACTTAACTAATCAGCGTTATAATATAACTGTCATGGAGCCGCATGATGTTCGAAAAAGAATAAAGGCAACCTGGAATGATGCTCTTATCCGGGTTTTTGAAAAGCATTTTCTCAGCTATCCGGAAAAAATCGTTCGCCGTAAACATGTTCCCGAACCGGTCAGGCTTGCTGGTCATGATGAGGCAACAGAATTCGATTTCTGACCCGGTCTACCCGTTTAATCAGAAGGAAATGTTATGGACTACACAAAAAATCAGCATGTACTTTCACAGTGGGTGCTACGCAACTTTCGCAGCGATGACACCGCTCTGTCTGCAAAAGAAAAGCAGCGAGTATGGTGTCATACCGTTTATATGACGCCCGATAAGGAAAACGTTCTCCACACGCAACCTCTGCCAATATCCAGTGTGGCAGTATCGAAAAACTGCTTTCGTCTTATTGATGCTGAGACAGGACTGCCTTTCGATATTGAAGACGAACTCGGTGTGTACGAGCGCCTGACCGCCGGGGTCGTGAACGATATAATTCACGAGCACAATTTCTCACGCCTCCGTCACACACTGCCGGAAGATTTTCCGGTAGAGAAACTTGCCAGTTTCGCGGTTATGCAGTTAATGCTCAATCTGCATAATCCGCAAAATAAAAATCCGTACAAACATGAACTGCTTGAACAGTTCCATACTGATATACAGGATCATTTATCAGAATACATCCATTCGATAAATCAGTTGCCTCACACTAATCCTGAGTTAATGGAAGATCATTTCTATCGCAAAATTTTGCGCGTCGCTAATTCTGTTTCTTCCGAAGAAGATAAAAGCAGAGCGCTGTTTGTATTGTTTGGTCTTTTATCCATACTAAACAAGCCGACTCTTTACGACAACATAAATATATTGCGAAACAAGATCTTTGCTGGTATCAGAACCATTGAAGTTATTCATACAGGTCATGAATTCGATAGCACTGAACCCAGGCCGGCATTCGCAATAGCACCCAATATATTTTGTCTTAATAAAGATGAAAATAGAATTTATCTTCCTTTATCCCATAACTTTACTCTCTGCTTTATTACTGGCGTTGCATTAGATTTTAAACCGCGAATAGACGTTTTTTCTCCTCGTCCCGAGCAGCTAAAAAGCTGCCACGACCAGAGCCTAAACTTTTTTAAGGTCTCGTTTGATTACATTGACAATGTAATGACAACAATCGATATGTATAATGTTAGCTCTTCCAGCACTTTTTACTCAGCATATGATCTGAGCAAACTTAATGAATATCTTGATAAGCAGGATTTGAATCATGAATATTATTATTCGCCGGAGCATCCTGTTTTTTGGCAGTTTATGCAGGCAGATACACTGTGAATACGGACAACAAGCGGTACATATATGATCTTATCGAAGCCAGAAAATTCAATGGTAATACGCTGGTCAGAGGAGAAGACTGGCAGAAGCCCACTGTCCCCGAAATCCTGCTGGTCCGGGACCTTATCCCCCTGACTGATATTCAGCTGGCGAACCGACTGGATGTGGACGAACGTACCATCCGTAAGTGGAAATCCGGCCAGACCAGGATGGTGTATACCACCTGGTGCTGTCTGTGCTGGCTGGCCGGACTGGGGATGCCGCTTGATCACATTATCAGTGGCTGAAGATTCGCTTCCAGATGCGTCTGAGAATGAATCGTCTCTGGTATCGCCATTGTGAACGGTAGATATGGGGCAGGCGGTCATAGTTCTTGCAGAACAAGGTCCAGCCTTTATAGGCACCAACAAGTAGGGCTATGAGAGAGCCAGTTTTTAAGAGGCCATAGACAACGGCCATGAGAAATACAGTCATACGATGTTCCTTATGTAAAACTGTATTTAGGAAATCTGATGCGGCCTTTAAGGCCGGATGGTAAAAAAACTGGAAAAAAGTTTCGCTTCCTGTTTGTTGCTTTATAAGACTTAGTTAGTCTTAAATTTTGCGATAAAGGCAATAATAAAAAATCTCAACAATCCACTGATTTTTTTGATCTTCCCGCAACAATCCGCCTTTTCCTCTGAGCAGATCCGAAAAATGGTTAATACGGAAATACTCTTCCGAATGTTCATCAGTGGGCCTGACGGATTTTTGAGGGATTACCTTTCAAACTGGACGTATGATGGGGGATGAATTGTTCACCCACATATCAGGAACGCTATGTCTGGCATACTGCTTAATCGCCTCACGACTAAAGTGAGAGCCGAACTCAAATGCAACCTCAAACGCAATAAGACATATAAGAAGCATCGCTGGAGCCTTGTTGAGAGAGCGCAGGTTTACTGCTCCGCGCATTATCTGAAGGCCATGTTTTTGCTCTGGGTTATGGCAGGCAGTGCTGTCCTAATAGCGATAGGTTTTCGACCTGAATTTAGTAGCTTTGCGGCCAATCATCTGAAAAAAGTTACTGATCTTCCTGGATGGATGTCAAACTTGCTTGGCA
The DNA here is from genome assembly GCF_005280975.1 of Citrobacter sp. wls716. Classification (NCBI taxonomy): domain Bacteria; kingdom Pseudomonadati; phylum Pseudomonadota; class Gammaproteobacteria; order Enterobacterales; family Enterobacteriaceae; genus Citrobacter; species Citrobacter sp. wls716. The sequence goes on along the minus strand of NZ_SZWX01000053.1, from coordinate 106,592 downwards.
GCCAACTGACGATAATCGGGATTGTGTTCCCGCTAGTTGTCGGACTTATCAGCGTGCTTTTTCAGAAAAAATCGTCGAGGATACACATCCAGAGCGCCTATCAGTTGCATTCGGGTTATATGTTTGCTGGACTCAGCGGGCTATCACTTGCTGCATTTATACTGATTAGTGGATTATTTATATCTGCAGGTGACAAATATCTTGATACGGCATTTGCAGTTACGGCCTTAATCTGGATGCTTTTCAATATTGTACTTTCGATATGGTTCTTTATTACCAGCCTTAACATTCTGGATGATAAGAAACGCGATCACCTCATGCTGAAGTATTTCCAGTCACAGATTGTGGAAGACCACATTTTGCGCTCCCTGAAATACTCATGGATACAATATCCCGGCTCACAAATAGACAAGGATTATATTAATGGAATAACCATTCTTCCCTACTCAGTCTCAAGAGAAGAAAGTATGGGTTCAATTAAATTCCATATTGATGATCATATGGAAATCAGTGATGTTAATCTTAGGCCACTAAATTTTCTGTTACACTTGCTGAAATCTGTGCAGGATAAGAATGGCTCGATTATTATTCTGCCGTCCCTAGCAAGAAGGGATAACACAATAACACTACTTTCCTCAACTGACGTGATTATCCCTTGGTGGTGGCCATTCTTTTTCAGGCAATGTTTTATAAAAGGTCCGAAAAGAAAATGGAAAGAGTACAGACACATTACCCGTGATTTTTATGGTGAAGTTTATGATGCTCTGGAAGACAAAAACATAAGTACCTTTATCATCGCAACAGACCGACTGATTGATACATACACAACATTGAAAAAAAGCTTCCGGTACGCTGATGGAAACTATATTGATGAATGTCATGGTTCAGGTATGTCACTTACATTCAGCCAGTCATTCTATCATGATTTTTACACTTTCTGTCACGAGGTAGTAAAGTCAGTGGAAACAACGGGTGAATATTTCCGTAAAATTATTGATTTACCATTCTCTGTATATCGTGATTCAGACAGCCGTGAAATCGTCGATTTTCAGCAGTGTATGGAATCTCTTTTCTACGTATGGCATGCGTTGAACAGTTGGAAAAGAGGGTATGCAGAAACTCTGTCGGTCAGCCAGGGGCAGCGTCACAGGGAAATTGTCAAAGATTTTATAGGGGAATGGGAAAGCTGGTACATGTGGCGACGTATTGAGGGCCGTGGCGAGAACAGATTTGATGATGACTCTGCTGAACTGCTTTATCATCTTTATGAGACAGCCCGGATAGTCATGACAGCAGTGATGTCAGACGATCGCTATGCCTCAGATCACAGTACGGATATGCTTTTACTCTGGTTCAGCCGGAATAGGTTTGAACAGCACTTTGAACAATACCGCTGGCACAGCTTCTTCCTGACGCCATCATATCTTACGCAGGCCTTTGAAAAACCGGCCTGGCAGGTTATCCTACGAGGAAATGAATATTCAGAAAAAGCTGCACAGGCAATCATTTTCTACAATGCACTGACAGATATTCGTTTGCTCACTGCCGGATATATTCTTTCACATGTACAGCAGAAAAAAAATGTACGTCTGAAAAAGGTTATAAAACGACTTCTTACTTCCGCACCTGTCTATCCGACAGGTGCGCATGATCTTATGACGACGTCGTTAACGTCTTCAACTGATATTATTGACATTATTATCAGGCTGGAATGTCGTCCGTGCGACAGTGAGGATTCCTGGTACAAGACGCAGTCTGATCTCGTAAAGGCTTTTTCATCATTTAATGAAACTGAGATCATATCCGGGCGTATCTATATGGGAACCTATGAAGATGTCAGGAATATTTACGCCAGTTATGCTGATATAGCTTTTTATCTTTCCGTTAAGTCCCTGCCTGTCACCCAGCGCGTAAGTATGGCATTGAACGATAATCTGTTCACTTATCATCAGAAGGAACAGATCATTTATCAACTCCAGGGAATTAAACGTCGTGAAGACATGCCATCGGATGGATATTTAATGTCTAATAAAGCCTTTAAAGAGAAGATATCCTGTTTTAATGAAACTCTTGATGCCTATATTCAGGCTTTCAGCCGGAGCATGCATTCAGAACTTCTTAACGCTGAAATTGATACTGAGTTGCTGAAAAATACGGATCTTACTCTTACCCATGAACTACCCTCTATGCTTGCCCAGGATGCACTGCTTTCCCGATTTTCTTACAGTACATCAAACAGCGGGGAGATAACATGGACAGCCAGGTCAGTTAACGGAACCATGCCTAAAAATATCTTAGCCCGTGGAATCAGTACTAATTCCGGAATACTGGCATCGCTTTCTGACGTCAAACTCACTCTGCTTCGTGACGTTTACAATGGACTGAGTCAACTGCAGCCCCTCCAAACAATCAACGTTCGCGACGAATATGAACTGCTGAAGCATTTAAGGGAGATGACTGCCGACAATGAAGACTATACGCTGATTTTCTTCGGAACCCATCTGGGAAGCGAGCTGCGTGAAATGAGCTACCACGCTGAAAGGTTTGCGGAACTGGGGATCACACTGGACATGAAGAGTGGTCTCGATGGCCTTATGCCAGTCAGGATCAATAACTGTAGGATCTATCAGGTATGGGATAATGATGTGGGATTTTACTCCCTGCTAGTCCGGAACAATGTCTTTGGCTCCCTTCACATGCTGAGCGATCCCGACGGGCAGCCTTTCAGTTCCTCGTGGCATGCAACTGATGAAAACCCTCTGTCTGGCTGGGTTACAACCAGCTGGAAACAGGAGCTAGGGATTAGTGGTTCCGTCGTGGCAAGATTTAATCACCCCTGACCAGTCTGGCTGAACGGCGCGAGTATGCCGTTCAGCCATTATTGCTGCTGCAATGTTAATCATTAACCGCTAATTTACTTAAAAAGTAACTTGTTGGTTTTTGTGATTTCTAAGCAATAATTTCTCTCTTCCTCTTCTGAGCTCCGAAATCACCGCACCACTCTACAAAACACAACATACGGTGCCCTGAAACGATGATAGCACTACCAGATGTGATTTAGTTCTCTCTCTCTCAAAACCTAGTCAGCTAGAATGAAGAATCCCGCTTCCCTGTTAACGGCATAATTCACTTCCGAAAACTGCAGAATAATGAAAAATCGGATAAGTGGAAAAAACGACACAGCAATTTACTGAAGTGGCCATATGGATAGTTATTATCATGAAAGTGATGATAACCAGGTGGGTTGGCCAGGGAATTCTTATATTTAAAATCCTACAATTGCGGCCTGGAAGGATTTTGATTTTAAGCCACTTCAATTACATATCAGTATAAGCTTCACTCCCCCGACTCCACCTCATCCTGAGCCGCCAGCAGAACCAACTCTGACTTTGACACCAGCAAATCTTTCGGCTTCCCACCTCTCAACCTGCGGTTTGCCGAGCCGAACCAGATAGCCAACCCCCACGGGGTCTTACGTTCTTTAAACAGCGAGAGAATCAGCCTGACAACCTTGAGGGGCCGCATTTTCTCATCCAGAACATAATCCGGGTACAGACCCTCCCCGTCGACCTTCAGCGAGAATATCTTCCCGGCCGCTTTCCAGCCTTTCGGGCCAGCATCAGGATCGGCGGAACGGAAACCCGCTTTTGCCGATAACTCAGATGCTGTCAGCCATTCCGAGTCGGCCAGTATTCTGGCTTTCAGCCCCTCTAGCTGCCGGTCATTGCGCTCCTGGAAACTCATATGGTCGAGTGCGCCTCCCGGCGACTTTTTGAAGCCATACGGCACCACATGCCTGAAGCGGTTCGCATCCAGATAATCCGCCCACCACTGCATCATCTCCCTGCGCTCTTCCAGGTGCTGCGCCTTATGAATATACGCCGCACGCACGCGCTTGCGCTCCTGATGGCTCATCTGGCGCTCTACCGCGTCGCTTGACCACAGGCCTGACTCCACCAGCGCACTACAGGCCATGGTGCGAAAACCGTGGCCGCAGACGTCTTTCTGGGTGTCGTAGCCCATCACCCGCAGCGCTTTGTTGATGGTGTTTTCGCTCATCGGTTTGCGGTAGTTATGATCGCCGGGGAATACCAGTTCAGTTCCCGGTCGGCAATGCTGCCGCACCTCGTGCAGCAGTTCGATGGCCTGACGTGACAATGGGACCAGGTGTGGGGAGTGCATCTTCGCCCCACGCGCTGAATATTTAACGCCGGGGATCGGCTCACGCTCGGCGGGGATTGTCCACATGGCGTTACGCAGGTCAATTTCATCCCAGCGGGCAAAGCGCAGTTCGCTGGAGCGGATAAACAGCAACAACGCCAGCTTTACCGCCAGTTGTGTCAACTTACGTCCTTTGAAGTCGTCGACTCTTTCCAGGAAATCAGGGATAAGATTCAAATCCAGCGCTGGATGGTGACGTACTTTGGGCGTGGAGACCGCGCCAGTTAAATCTGATGCAGGGTTATGATCGATAATGCCGTTCTGGACGGCGTAGCGCATCACGCAGGCGGTACGTTGCTGGAGACGAGAAGCGACATCCAGTTTGCCCGCTTTCTCCACCTCTTTGATGGGTACCAGCAGGTCTTTGACCTTCATTTTGGTAATGTCGCAGCTACCGTTCGTGGGAAAGACGTAAAGCTCGAAATAACGCAACACCCGCTTCTTATGTTCTGCCGACCAGTTCACGTTGCTGGAGACCCATTCGCGCGCCACGGACTCGAACGTATAAAGTGGCTCTCCACCCCGCTTGTCCTCTCTGCGTTTTTCCGCCGGATTAATGCCTTCTAAAATAAGCCTTCTTATATCCGCTTGCTTCTCTCGCGCCAGTGCCAGAGAAATAAGCGGATAAGGGCCTAATGCCATACGGTTCTCTTTGTTTCCAAAGCGAAATTTCAGATACCATAGCTTAGATCCGCTGGGGTTAACCTGAATGTAAAGTCCGTGACAGTCAGAGAGCCTGTATGCCTTGTCAAGCGGCCTGGCATGCCGGATTGCGAGATCTGTAAGCGCCATTTGGGGGTCACTCCTCTATCGAACCGGGTTTGCCCCCTTTTTTGCCCCCAAATCGTGTGGATGTCAATGGATGAAAAACGACCAACACGGAAAGACCACAAAACAAAAATGGTTATTACCGAAAAATAAATTATCTTTTAATTACAGACGGATATGGACGAAATTGGACGAAAATGGACACAAAAAAAGCCACCCTTAGGTAGCTAATTATTGCATCACTTGGTGCCGAAGGCCGGACTCGAACCGGCACGTATTTCTACGGTTGATTTTGAATCAACTGCGTCTACCGATTTCGCCACTCCGGCACGGAAGGGATGCGGAAAACGTTGTGGATTATACCTGTCGTGCGCCGCCATGCAAGCGCCAGCGTGTGTCTGGCCTGCTAAGTGTTGAAAATTTCAGCATTACCTTTCTTAGCTGTAACCCTCATCACAGTTTGCCCTCTTCTTAATCCCCCCTTCTGCGAAGCGTCCCGTTTCCCCATGCTCTACACTTCCAGTTCAACACCACACTGAGGGAAACACGATGTCGATGATAAAAAGCTACGCCGCCAAAGAAGCAGGCAGCGAACTCGAACTCTATGAATATGATGCGGGCGAGCTCAAGCCGGAAGATGTCGAAGTCCAGGTCGATTACTGCGGTATCTGCCATTCCGATTTGTCGATGATCGACAACGAATGGGGATTCTCTCAGTATCCGCTGGTTGCCGGGCATGAAGTGATTGGTCGCGTGGCAGCGCTCGGCAGCGCGGCGCAGGATAAGGGTCTGAAGGTTGGTCAGCGCGTCGGTATTGGCTGGACGGCGCGCAGCTGCGGACATTGTGACGCCTGTATCAGCGGTAATCAGATTAACTGCCTGGAAGGGTCCGTTCCTACTATTCTCAATCGCGGCGGCTTTGCCGAGAAGCTGCGAGCCGACTGGCAGTGGGTGATCCCGCTACCGGAGAGCATTGATCTGGCGGCGGCTGGCCCCTTGCTGTGCGGCGGTATCACCGTGTTCAAACCGCTGCTGATGCACCATATCACCGCCACCAGCCGCGTCGGGGTGATCGGTATCGGCGGCCTGGGGCATATCGCCATTAAGCTGTTACACGCGATGGGCTGCGAAGTGACCGCATTCAGCTCCAATCCGGCGAAAGAGCAGGAAGTGCTGGCGATGGGGGCGGATAAGGTGGTCAACAGCCGCGATCCGGATGCGCTAAAAGCGCTGGCGGGCCAGTTCGATCTCATTATTAACACGGTTAACGTCGATCTCGACTGGCAGCCCTATTTTGAAGCGCTGGCCTACGGCGGAAACTTCCATACCGTCGGCGCGGTGCTGAAGCCGCTGCCGGTGCCGGCATTTACCTTAATTGCCGGGGATCGCAGCATCTTCGGTTCGGCGACCGGGACGCCATTCGAGCTGCGTAAGCTGATGAAGTTTGCCGGGCGCAGCAAGGTGTCGCCTACCACCGAGCTGTACCCGATGTCGCAAATTAACGAAGCAATCCAGCACGTGCGTGACGGCAAGGCCCGCTACCGCGTGGTGCTGAAAGCCGACTTCTGATGCCGGGCTCAGTCCCGCAAGGGGCTGGGCTTATTGCCCGTTACGAAACGCGAGCACCGCCTGGCGGCACTGTTCCGTCACATGCTCAATGTCATGGTTCACGTCGATGCGGGCAATATCTTTCTCATCGTCCTGCGGGCACTCCAGCGCGTCGAACTGGCTTTTGAGTAATCCCACCGGCATAAAATGCCCTGCCCGACGCTGCATGCGCGCCAGAATAGTCTCGTAGTCGCCGTCCAGCCACAGAAAATGCACATTCGGGCTGCCCTGACGCAATATATCGCGGTACTGTTTTTTTAATGACGAGCAAACAATAAACCCGGTCTCGTTCTTTTTATATAAACTGTATGAGGCGTCATTTAATCGCGCTAGCCACGGCAGTCGGTCTTCATCGGTTAATGGAATACCGTCAGACATTTTATCAATATTTTTAGCGGGATGGAGATCGTCGCCATCAATGAATTTAGCCGATAACATTGCGGCAATTTTGCTGCCAATTAAAGATTTACCGCTTCCCGAAACGCCCATCAAAATATAACTTTCCCCGGCCATTGAAAAAACTCCAGATTCATATTCCATGGCGCGATACTACGCCTTCCACATTGCAGAATTCACCTTTTTTCGCCGCGACTGAGCAGATTTACAGGGCGCATCACGTTATGCGTAACATTGTAGTGTAACAATTTCCCAGCGTGATCTGCGTCACAAATAATAACAATTAAAACCGTTTAAATGCTGCCGAGGTTACTACCTGACCAGTGAGGCATTTATGCAAGTCAAAACCCAATCCTGCGTTGTCGCGGGTAAGAAAACTGTTGCCATTACCGACCAAAATATAGAATGGAATAATAAAGGAACGCTGGTACAAATTACCCGCGGGGGAATTTGTGGTTCCGATTTACATTATTATCAGGAAGGCAAAGTTGGTAATTTTACCGTTAAAGCGCCGATGATTTTAGGCCATGAAGTTATTGGTAAAGTAGTGCACAGCGATTCAACAGAATTACATGAAGGTCAGTCGGTGGCGATTAATCCGTCGAAGCCCTGCGGTCACTGCAAATACTGTCTGCAGCATGAAGAAAACCAGTGTACGGAAATGCGTTTTTTTGGCAGCGCCATGTATTTTCCCCACGTCGACGGCGGCTTTACTCAGTTTAAAACCGTCGATACTGCGCAGTGCATCCCCTACCCTCAGGAGGCCGATGAAAAAGTCATGGCCTTTGCCGAACCGTTGGCGGTCGCAATCCACGCCGCGCATGAAGCGGGCGACCTGCAGGGCAAGCGCGTGTTTATCTCCGGCGTTGGGCCTATCGGCTGCCTCATCGTCAGCGCAGTAAAAACGCTCGGCGCGGCAGAAATCGTCTGTGCGGATATCAGTTCACGTTCGCTCTCGCTGGCGCAACAAATGGGAGCCGACACGCTGATTAACCCGCAGCAGGACTCGCTCGATGAGTGGAAAAAAGAGAAAGGCTACTTCGACGTCAGCTTCGAAGTCTCCGGCCATCCGTCCTCAATCACCACCTGTCTGGAAGTGACCCGCGCGAAAGGCGTGATGGTGCAGGTCGGCATGGGCGGCGCGGTGCCGGACTTCCCAATGATGATGCTGATCGGCAAAGAGATCGCGCTCAAAGGCTCGTTCCGCTTTACCACCGAGTTCAACACCGCGGTGTCGTGGCTGGCGAATAACGTTATCGATCCGCTGCCGTTACTCAGCGCTGAATATCCCTTTACCGAGCTTGAACAGGCGCTGATCTTCGCCGGGGATAAAACCCAGGCGGCGAAAGTCCAGCTCGTTTTCGAAGACATAAAATAAGGAATAGAATGATGAACGATCTTTTTTCACTGGACGGCAAAAATATTCTGATCACCGGTTCGGCCCAGGGTATTGGTTATTTACTGGCGACCGGGCTGGGTAAATATGGCGCGCAGATTATCGTCAATGACATTACGCCGGAGCGCGCGGAGGCCGCCGTCGCCAAACTGCAGCAGGAAGGGATCCGCGCCGTGGCCGCGCCGTTCAATGTTACGCATAAACAGGACATTGACGCCGCCATCGACCATATCGAAAAAGACATTGGCCAAATTGATGTGCTGGTGAATAACGCCGGTATCCAGCGTCGCCATCCGTTTACCGAGTTCCCGGAGCAGGACTGGAACGATGTGATTGCCGTGAACCAGACGGCGGTATTCCTGGTCTCCCAGGCGGTAACGCGTCGCATGGTGGAACGTCAGGCCGGGAAGGTCATCAACATCTGCTCCATGCAGAGCGAACTGGGCCGCGACACCATCACGCCGTATGCCGCCTCGAAAGGCGCGGTGAAAATGCTTACCCGCGGGATGTGTGTTGAGCTGGCACGCCACAATATCCAGGTCAACGGGATCGCGCCGGGCTACTTCAAAACCGAAATGACCAAAGCGCTGGTAGAGGATGAAGCCTTCACCTCCTGGCTGTGCAAACGTACGCCAGCCGCGCGCTGGGGCGATCCGCAGGAGCTGATCGGCGCGGCGGTATTCCTCTCTTCTAAAGCATCCGATTTTGTTAACGGGCACCTGTTGTTTGTCGATGGCGGCATGCTGGTCGCCGTCTGATACCACACAACGCAACATCACGCAGCGCCCAGGCGCTGCATTTTTGGCTCCCCCCTGAATAATTCGAGTTGCAGCCAACACACCTGCAGCTTGAAGGATGACGGGGATATAAGAGAAACGATTATGCCATTAATAATAATTGCGGCAGGCGTCGCGCTGCTCCTGGTCCTGATGATTGGCTTTAAAGTTAACGGCTTTATTGCTCTGGTCCTGGTGGCGGCGGTCGTTGGTTTTGCCGAAGGGATGGATGCACAGGCCGTTCTGCACTCAATACAAAACGGGATCGGTGGCACGCTTGGCGGGCTGGCGATGATCCTCGGCTTCGGCGCAATGCTCGGCAAGCTGATTTCCGATACCGGCGCGGCCCAGCGCATCGCCACCACGCTGATTGGCACATTCGGTAAAAAGCGCGTGCAGTGGGCGCTGGTGATCACCGGTCTGGTTGTCGGTCTGGCGATGTTCTTCGAAGTCGGCTTTGTGCTGCTGCTGCCGCTGGTGTTTACGGTGGTGGCCTCGTCCGGCCTGCCGCTGCTGTATGTTGGCGTACCGATGGTCGCCGCGCTGTCCGTGACCCACTGTTTTCTGCCGCCTCACCCGGGGCCGACCGCGATTGCCACCATTTTTGAGGCCAATCTCGGTACCACCCTGCTGTACGGCTTTATTATTACTATCCCGACGGTGATTGTCGCCGGGCCGCTGTTTTCTAAGCTGCTGACCCGCTTTGAGAAAGCGCCGCCGGAAGGATTATTCAACCCGCATCTGTTCACCGAAGAAGAGATGCCGTCGTTCTGGAACAGTATCTTTGCGGCGGTTATCCCGGTCATACTGATGGCGGTCGCCGCCGTGTGCGAAATTACGCTGCCAAAGACCAACAGCGTGCGGGTGTTCTTTGAGTTTATCGGTAACCCTGCGGTCGCGTTGTTTATTGCTATCGTGCTCGCCATTTTTACCCTTGGTCGACGTAACGGGCGTACGATCGAGCAAATTATGGATATCATTGGCGACTCTATCGGCGCAATCGCGATGATTGTGTTTATCATCGCCGGGGGCGGTGCGTTTAAGCAGGTTCTGGTCGACAGCGGCGTGGGGCAATATATCTCGCACCTGATGACCGGCACGTCGCTTTCTCCGTTGCTGATGTGCTGGACGGTTGCCGCCTTGCTGCGCATCGCGCTCGGTTCAGCCACCGTGGCGGCAATCACCACCGCAGGCGTGGTGCTGCCGATTATCAACGTCACGCATGCCGACCCGGCGCTGATGGTGCTGGCTACCGGCGCGGGCAGCGTGATTGCCTCCCACGTTAACGATCCGGGATTCTGGCTGTTTAAAGGCTATTTTAATCTCAGCGTGGGGGAAACGTTGCGCACATGGACGGTCATGGAGACACTGATTTCCATTATGGGGCTGCTGGGGGTTCTGGCGCTGAACGCCATCCTGCATTAAGACGGTCATCACCGGGGAGCACTGGTCTGCGCTCCCCGGCACTGGAGAGAAAATGAGGAACCACAGAATTTCTTTGCAAGACATCGCCACGCTGGCGGGCGTGACCAAAATGACGGTGAGCCGCTACATTCGCTCGCCGAAAAAGGTCGCAAAGGAAACCGGTGAACGCATCGCGCAGATTATGGAGGAGATTAATTACATCCCCAACCGCGCGCCCGCGATGCTGCTGAACGCGCAAAGCTACACGCTCGGCGTGCTGATCCCCTCGTTTCAAAACCAGTTGTTCGCAGATATTCTGGCCGGTATTGAGTCAGTCACCTCGGACCATAACTATCAGACGCTGATCGCCAACTACAATTACGACCGGGAATCAGAGGAAGAGTCGGTGATTAACCTGCTGTCGTACAATATCGACGGCATTATTTTGTCCGAGAAATATCACACTCTGCGCACAGTTAAATTTCTGCGTTCAGCCAACATTCCGGTGGTCGAGCTGATGGATATTCAGGGCGATCGTCTGGACATGGAAGTAGGTTTCGATAACCGTCAGGCGGCGTTTGATATGGTCAGCACCATGCTGGATAAACGTCAGCGGCGCAAAATCCTCTACCTAGGTTCGAAAGACGACGTCCGCGATGAACAACGCTATCGCGGCTACTGCGATGCCATGACGCGTCGAGGTCTGGTGCCGCTGCGCGTCAATCCGCGCGCTATTTCGTCCATTCATCTTGGCACCCAAATGATGCGGGACGCGCTGGCTGCGCATCCGGATGTAGACGGCGTGTTTTGCACCAACGACGATATTGCGATGGGCGCGCTGCTGCTGTGCCGCGAGCGCGAGCTGGCCGTTCCGGAACAGATCTCAATTGCCGGTTTTCACGGGCTGGAAATGGGCAGGCAGATGATCCCAAGTCTCGCCAGCGTGATCACCCCGCGTTTTGACATTGGCCGCATGGCGGCGCAGATGTTGCTGAGCAAAATCAAGAACAACGACCATAACCACAACACCGTGGATCTTGGATATCAGATTTATCACGGCAATACGCTTTAAGTCATTTTCTCTCACCATCGCATACTCTCTTTGATGGACATTGCCTATACTCCAGGCAGGATAAATGGAGGAAATCTCAATGAGCGCACCCCTGCTAATTGCCCGCACGCCGGACACTGAACTGTTGTTACTGCCAGGCATGGCCAACCGTCACGGGCTGATTACCGGCGCGACCGGGACCGGCAAAACCGTCACGTTACAAAAGCTTGCCGAATCGCTGTCCGGGATTGGCGTACCGGTATTTATGGCCGATGTGAAAGGTGACTTAACCGGCGTGGCCGAGGAAGGACAAGCCTCTGAAAAGCTGCTCGCCCGCCTGAAAAACATCGGCATTACCGACTGGCAACCGCATGCCAATCCGGTCACGGTATGGGATATCTTTGGCGAAAAGGGTCACCCGGTGCGGGCCACGGTATCTGATCTCGGGCCGCTGCTGCTGGCTCGTCTGCTGAATCTCAACGACGTGCAGTCCGGCGTGCTGGATATTATCTTCCGTATTGCCGATGACCAGGGTCTGTTGCTGCTGGATTTCAAAGATCTGCGGGCCATTACGCAGTACATCGGCGATAACGCTAAATCGTTCCAGAACCAGTACGGCAACATCAGTAGCGCCTCGGTGGGCGCTATCCAGCGCGGACTGTTGTCACTGGAACAACAGGGCGCGGCGCACTTCTTTGGCGAACCGATGCTGGATATCAAAGACTGGATGCGAACCGACGCCAGCGGCAAAGGGATGATCAACATCCTCAGCGCCGAGAAGCTCTACCAGATGCCCAAATTGTACGCCGCCAGCCTGCTGTGGATGCTCTCCGAACTGTACGAACAGCTGCCGGAAGCAGGCGATCTGGAGAAACCCAAACTGGTGTTCTTCTTTGATGAAGCGCATCTGCTGTTCAACGACGCCCCGCAGGTGCTGCTGGATAAAATCGAACAGGTGATCCGCCTGATCCGCTCGAAAGGGGTCGGCGTGTGGTTCGTCTCGCAAAACCCGTCGGATATTCCGGACAACGTGCTTGGTCAGTTGGGTAACCGCGTGCAGCACGCCCTGCGCGCGTTCACGCCGAAAGATCAGAAAGCGGTGAAAAGCGCGGCGCAAACCATGCGCGCCAACCCGGCGTTTGATACCGAGAAAGCTATTCAGGAGCTGGGCACCGGCGAGGCGCTGGTGTCGTTCCTGGACGCCAAAGGCAGCCCGTCGGTGGTGGAGCGGGCAATGGTGATTGCGCCCTGCTCCCGTATGGGGCCGGTAACCGACGATGAGCGAAACGGGCTGATCAATCACTCCTCGCTGTACGGCAAATATGAGGAAGAGGTCGACCGCGAATCCGCCTATGAGCGTTTACAGCAAGGCGTGCAAGCCAGCACCGGGCAGCAAAATACGCCTCCCGCCAACGGTAAAGCGGTCGAGGTTGACGACGGTATTCTCGGTGGGTTGAAGGATATTTTGTTTGGCAGCACAGGACCGCGCGGCGGCAAGCGCGATGGCGTGGTACAGAGCGTGGCGAAAAGCGCGGCGCGACAGGTCACTAATCAGATAATCCGCGGCATGTTGGGGAGTTTGATGGGCGGGAGAAAACGCTAGTGTCCGTGTTACTGTGCCGGATGGCGGCATAAACGCCTTATCAGGCCTACCAGGGCCTGTAGGCCTGATAAGCGCAGCGCCATCAGGCACTGCGCTTTACTGTGATTACGACCTACGCAGCATCAGCCACAGACTAATCAGCAGGAAGCTGGCACTTGGCAGCAGCGCGCCGATAATCGGCGGAATGCCGTACACCAGCGTCAGCGGGCCAAAGATTTGGTCCAGCACATAGAACACAAAACCGAAGCTAATCCCCGTCACCACACGCACACCCATCGGCACGCTACGCAGCGGGCCGAAGATAAATGACAGCGCCATCAGCATCATGACCGCCACTGACAGCGGCTGGAACACTTTGCTCCACATATTGAGCTGGTAGCGTCCGGCGTCCTGGCCGCTCGACTTCAGGTACTTCACGTAATTATGCAGACCACTAATCGACAGCGCGTCAGGATCCAACGCCACGACGCCGAGCTTGTCGGGCGTAAGGTTGGTTTTCCAGGTGCCGCTCACCGTCTGCGAACCGGTAATTTGTTTCGGGTCGGTCAGGTTGGACTCATCCACCTGCGACAAACGCCAGACCTTCTGCTCCGGGTCAAACGTCGCGCTGGCGGCATAGCGAACGGACTGCAAACGACGCTTGTCGTTAAAGGCGTAAATGCTGATTCCGCCTAATTCGGCGTCCCCTTTCACTCGCTCGATGTAAACAAAGCTGTCGCCATCTTTCGCCCACAGTCCTTGCTGGGTAGAGAGCAGCGAGCCGCCGTACATCTGCTGCGCACGGTAGTTACGCGCCATCTGTTCACCCTGCGGTGCCACCCATTCCCCGATGGCCATCGTCAGCAGCACCAGCGGAATCGCGGTTTTCATCACCGACAACGCTACCTGCATACGGGTAAAGCCGGAAGCCTGCATCACCACCAGTTCACTGCGCTGGGCCAACATGCCCAGCCCCAACAACGCACCCAGCAGCGCCGCCATCGGGAAAAAGATCTGGATATCTTTCGGTGCGCTGAGCAGGGTATACAGCCCGGCGCCCATCGCATCGTAGCTCCCCTGCCCGGCTTTTTTCAGCTGGTCGACAAACTTGATGATCCCGGAGAGCGACACCAGCATGAACAACGTCATCATGATGGTGGTAAAAATGGTTTTACCGATATAGCGGTCAAGTACACCAAAGGGCTGCATTATACCGCTCCTTTACGCATAAAACGGGCACGCAAGCGGCGCATCGGCACCGTATCCCAGAGGTTAAGCACAATCGCCAGCGCCAGATAGGCCAGATTTACCACCCACATCCAGAACACCGGATCCAGTTTACCTTTGCCACCGTTCGACTTCAGCGACGTCTGCACCAGGAAGAACAGCAAATAGAGCAGCATGGCTGGCAGCATGGACAGCACGCGACCCTGACGCGGGTTAACCACGCTCAGCGGGACAACCATCAGCGCCATCATAAATACGGTGAATACCAATGTGATACGCCAGTGCAGCTCCGCACGGGCCCGAGCGTTGTCGGTATTCCACAGTGTGCGCATATCCATCTGGTCGGTATCGTTGGGATCCAGCGCCACAGCCTGATGGCCGATAATCGCCTGGTAGTCCTGGAAATCGGTAATGCGGAAATCGCGCAGCAGCGCGGTCCCTTCAAAACGCGTACCTTTGTTCAGCACCACGACCTGAGAGCCGTCACGCAACTGAGTCAGATGTCCGGAATCAGCCACAACCACCGAAGGACGGGCGTTACCTTTCGGGCGGATTTGCGCGAGGAACACATCTTTGAAGCTGCTACCATCAACACTTTCGATAAACAACACCGAACTGCCGTTCGTTGCCTGCTGGAATTGCCCTTGAGCAAGCGCCGCCATGCCGGGGTTCGCTTTTGCTTCCGCCAGCACTTCATCCTGATGCCGGGAGGACCACGGTCCGGCCCACATTACGTTGACTGCCGCAACGATACTGGTAAACAACGCCAGCACCATCGCCGCTTTTACCAGCACAGCCTTGCTCAGCCCGCAGGCGTGCATGACCGTAATTTCACTTTCGGTATACAGTTTGCCCAGCGTCATTAGCAGCCCAAGGAACAGGCTTAAGGGCAAGATAAGTTGCGCCATTTCTGGCACGCCCAGCCCCAGCAGCGAGAGCACCAGATTCGCCGGGATATCACCGTCAACAGCCGCACCCAGGATCCTGACTAACTTTTGACAAAAGAAGATCAAAAGCAGGATGAATAGGATCGCAAGTTGGCTTTTGAGCGTTTCCCGAACCAGATATCTTATGATTATCACTTTAAATACGCCCGTAAAAACCCGTCTTTTGCCGGAATTTAGCTTGTTTCATGGCTTAAACGTCATTTATTCTCTTGAGTCGTCGAAATCGTCGCTAAGATCATTATACTCAACGGATCCACCTCTCAGAAATTGTTCTGACGTGCCAATGCCGTAATAACGTTAAGATTAACACGAAGTCACCGCAACAGCGGGTATGAGTTACGAAAGCTTGCAATTCTATCCGTAGCCACCGCTGTTGTCTTTAAGATTCAGGAGCGTAGTGCATGGAGTTCAGTGTAAAAAGCGGTAGCCCGGAGAAACAGCGGAGTGCGTGCATCGTCGTGGGTGTCTTTGAACCACGCCGCCTCTCTCCGATTGCAGAGCAGCTCGACAAGATCAGCGACGGGTACATCAGCGCACTGCTGCGTCGTGGCGAACTGGAAGGCAAACCGGGTCAAACCCTGTTGCTGCACCATGTTCCTAACGTTCTGTCTGAGCGAATCCTCCTCATTGGTTGTGGCAAAGAGCGTGAACTTGATGAGCGCCAGTACAAGCAGGTCATTCAGAAAACCATCAATACGCTGAATGATACTGGCTCAATGGAAGCCGTCTGCTTCCTGACTGAGCTGCACGTCAAAGGGCGCAATAACTACTGGAAAGTGCGTCAGGCCGTTGAGACGGCCCAGGAAACGCTGTACAGCTTTGACCAGTTGAAGACCAACAAAAGCGAGCCGCGCCGCCCGTTGCGTAAAATGGTCTTCAACGTACCGACCCGCCGTGAGCTGACCAGCGGCGAGCGTGCTATTCAGCATGGTCTGGCGATCGCCGCCGGTATTAAAGCAGCGAAAGATCTCGGCAATATGCCGCCAAATATTTGTAACGCCGCCTATCTGGCTTCTCAGGCGCGTCAACTGGCAGACAGCTACAGCAAAAATGTTGTGACCCGCGTGATCGGCGAGCAGCAGATGAAAGAGCTGGGTATGCACTCTTATCTCGCCGTCGGCCACGGCTCGCAGAACGAGTCACTGATGTCGGTCATCGAGTACAAAGGCAATCCGTCCGAAGACGCGCGTCCGATTGTGCTGGTCGGTAAAGGGTTAACCTTCGACTCCGGCGGTATCTCCATCAAACCAGCCGAAGGCATGGATGAGATGAAGTACGACATGTGCGGCGCGGCGGCAGTGTACGGCGTAATGCGCATGGTGGCCGAGCTTCAACTACCCATCAACGTCGTCGGCGTACTGGCGGGCTGCGAAAACATGCCGGGTGGCCGCGCGTATCGCCCAGGCGATGTGCTGACCACTATGTCCGGGCAGACCGTTGAAGTGCTCAATACCGACGCCGAAGGCCGTCTGGTGCTGTGCGACGTGTTAACCTACGTCGAACGCTTTGAGCCGGAGGCGGTGATTGACGTTGCGACCCTGACCGGCGCGTGCGTGATTGCGCTGGGCCATCACATCACCGGCCTGATGTCGAACCACAACCCGCTGGCGCATGAGCTGATCGGCGCGTCCGAGCAGGCTGGCGATCGCGCATGGCGTCTGCCGCTGGGTGATGAGTTCCAGGAACAGCTGGAGTCCAACTTTGCGGATATGGCGAACATTGGCGGACGTCCTGGTGGAGCCATTACCGCAGGCTGCTTCCTGTCGCGCTTTACCCGTAAGTATAACTGGGCGCACCTGGACATCGCCGGCACCGCATGGCGTTCCGGGAAAGCCAAAGGCGCAACCGGTCGTCCGGTGGCGCTGCTGTCGCAGTTCCTGCTCAATCGTGCCGGTTTTAACGGCGAAGAGTAGTTTGCATGATTGCCGGATGGCGCTGCGCTTTTCCGGCCTACAAGATCGAGCAATAAGAATTCTATACCCTATGGATTTCGAGTTGCATCGCGGCGGCAACTGAACAAATCCCCAGGAGCATAGTTTACTATGTGACTGGGGTGCGTGAAGGCAGCCAACAATGAGGCAACTTGAAAGACGACGGGTATAGATATGAGGAATGCGACCTTTTATATTCTGGACAATGACAACACCATCGACGGCCTCAGCGCCGTTGAACAACTGGTGTGTGAAATTGCCGCAGAACGTTGGCGGGCTGGCAAGCGTGTGCTGATCGCCTGTGAAAACGAAAAGCAGGCTCTTCGACTGGATGAAGCCCTGTGGGCGAGACCGGCAGAAAGTTTTGTTCCACATAATCTGGCGGGTGAAGGCCCCAGAGGCGGCGCCCCGGTAGAGATTGCCTGGCCGGAAAAACGCAACAGCAGCCCGCGCGACCTGCTCATCAGTTTACGCGTTGGCTTTGCAGATTTTGCCACCGCTTTCACAGAAGTGATAGACTTCGTTCCTTACGAAGATTCTTTGAAACAATCGGCACGCGATCGCTACAAAGCTTACCGCGTGGCTGGTTTTAACCTGAATACGGCAACCTGGAAATAATGGAAAAGACATACAACCCACAAGATATCGAACAGCCGCTTTACGAGCACTGGGAAAAGCAGGGCTATTTCAAACCTAACGGCGATGAAAGCAAAGAGTCCTTCTGCATCATGATCCCGCCGCCGAACGTCACCGGCAGTTTGCATATGGGTCATGCTTTCCAGCAAACCATCATGGATACCATGATTCGCTACCAGCGCATGCAGGGCAAAAACACCCTGTGGCAGGCCGGTACCGACCACGCAGGTATCGCAACCCAGATGGTGGTTGAACGTAAGATTGCCGCTGAAGAAGGTAAAACCCGTCACGACTACGGTCGCGAAGCGTTTATCGACAAAATTTGGCAGTGGAAAGCGGAATCCGGCGGCACCATTACCCGTCAGATGCGCCGTCTCGGCAACTCCGTTGACTGGGAGCGCGAGCGCTTCACCATGGACGAAGGCCTTTCCAATGCCGTGAAAGAAGTCTTCGTTCGCCTGTACAAAGAAGACCTGATTTACCGAGGCAAGCGCCTGGTAAACTGGGACCCGAAACTGCGCACAGCCATCTCTGACCTGGAAGTGGAAAACCGCGAGTCTAAAGGCTCGATGTGGCACATCCGCTATCCGCTGGCCGACGGCGCGAAAACCGCAGACGGTAAAGATTACCTGGTCGTGGCGACCACCCGTCCGGAAACCATTCTGGGTGATACCGGCGTGGCCGTGAACCCGGAAGACCCGCGTTATAAAGACCTGATCGGCAAATTCGTCATGCTGCCGCTGGTTGACCGCCGTATTCCTATCGTGGGCGACGAACACGCCGATATGGAAAAAGGCACCGGCTGCGTGAAGATCACCCCTGCGCACGACTTTAACGACTATGAAGTCGGCCGTCGTCACGCCCTGCCAATGATTAACATTCTGACCTTTGATGGCGACATCCGCGAAACCGCGGAAGTGTATGATACCAAAGGTGAAGAGTCTGACGTTTACTCCAACGCTATCCCGGCTGAATTCCAGAAGCTGGAACGCTTTGCCGCGCGTAAAGCGATCGTCGCTGCCATCGATGCGATGGGCCTGCTGGAAGAGATCAAACCTCACGATCTGACCGTTCCTTACGGCGACCGTGGCGGCGTGGTTATCGAACCGATGCTGACCGACCAGTGGTACGTCCGTGCCGACGTGCTGGCAAAACCGGCGGTTGAAGCGGTTGAGAACGGCGACATCCAGTTCGTACCGAAGCAGTACGAAAACATGTACTTCTCCTGGATGCGTGACATTCAGGACTGGTGTATTTCCCGTCAGTTGTGGTGGGGTCACCGTATCCCGGCATGGTATGACAACGACGGCAACGTCTACGTTGGCCGTACCGAAGATGAAGTGCGTCAGGAAAACAACCTCGGTGCCGACGTTGCGCTTCGTCAGGACGAAGACGTTCTGGATACCTGGTTCTCCTCCGCGCTGTGGACCTTCTCTACTCTCGGCTGGCCGGAAAACACCGATGCGCTGCGTCAGTTCCACCCAACCAGCGTGATGGTTTCCGGCTTCGACATCATCTTCTTCTGGATTGCCCGCATGATCATGATGACCATGCACTTCATCAAAGATGAAAACGGCAAGCCGCAGGTTCCGTTCCATACCGTCTACATGACCGGTCTGATCCGTGACGACGAAGGCCAGAAGATGTCCAAATCCAAGGGCAACGTGATTGACCCGCTGGATATGGTCGACGGTATCTCGCTGCCGGAGCTGCTGGAAAAACGTACCGGCAACATGATGCAACCGCAGCTGGCCGAGAAGATCGCCAAGCGCACCGAGAAGCAGTTCCCGAACGGCATCGAGCCGCACGGTACCGACGCCCTGCGTTTCACCCTGGCGGCGCTGGCCTCTACCGGCCGCGACATCAACTGGGATATGAAGCGTCTGGAAGGTTACCGTAACTTCTGTAACAAGCTGTGGAACGCCAGCCGCTTCGTGCTGATGAACACCGAAGATCAGGATTGCGGCTTCAACGGCGGCGAAATGACCCTGTCTCTGGCCGACCGCTGGATCCTGGCTGAATTCAACCAGACCATCAAAGCGTACCGCGAAGCGCTGGATAACTTCCGCTTCGATATCGCCGCGGGCATTCTGTACGAGTTCACCTGGAACCAGTTCTGCGACTGGTATCTGGAGCTGACCAAGCCGGTAATGACCGGAGGAACTGATGCTGAACTGCGCGGCACCCGTAATACGCTGGTGACCGTGCTGGAAGGCCTGCTGCGCCTGGCGCATCCGATCATCCCCTTCATCACCGAGACCATCTGGCAGCGCGTGAAAGTGATTTGTGGCAACACCGCAGATACCATCATGCTGCAGCCGTTCCCGGAATATAACGCGGCTCAGGTTGATGAAGCGGCACTGGCTGATACCGAATGGCTGAAGCAGGCGATCGTTGCCGTACGTAACATCCGCGCGGAAATGAACATTGCCCCAGGCAAACCGCTGGAGCTGATGCTGCGTGGTTGCAGCGCGGATGCGATGCGTCGCGTTAACGACAACAAGAGCTTCCTGCTGAACCTGGCGCGTCTGGAAAGCATCACCGTGCTGCCTGCCGATGACAAAGGTCCGGTTTCGGTGACCAAAATCATCGACGGCGCCGAGCTGCTGATCCCAATGGCAGGTCTCATCAACAAAGAAGATGAACTGGCGCGTCTGGCGAAAGAAGTCGCGAAAATCGAAGGTGAGATTGCCCGTATCGAAGGCAAACTCTCCAACGAAGGCTTCGTTGCCCGCGCACCGGAAGCGGTGATCGCCAAAGAGCGTGAGAAGCTGGACGGTTACGCAGAAGCCAAAGCGAAGCTGATTGAACAGCAGGCGGTCATCGCCGCGCTGTAAAAATCGTGCCCATACGTTTGCCGGATGGCGCTTGCGCTTATCCGGCCTACGGGCACCGTCAACGTAGGTCGGATAAGCAACCGACAGCTCGTGAACCCGATAAAGCCTCTGGCGTTCTCGCTCAGAGGCTTTTTCTTGAATTATCCTCGCTTGCGCTTCCCCTCATCGCAGTGGTATTAACTGCATATGTCCCACTTTTTTGTCATGAGTTCGCTATGAGTGCCATAACCTCCGTCGCGGCGACGCTGCGTCGAATTTCTGCCGATGATAACGCCGCGATTGCCAACGTTATCCGCCAGGTCTCCGCCGAACACGGCCTGACCGCCGATAAAGGCTACACGGTTGCCGACCCCAATCTGGATGAGCTGTTCCAGGTGTACAGCCAGCCGGGCGCGGCTTATTGGGTGGTTGAGCTAAACGGTGAAGTCGTGGGCGGCGGCGGCGTGGCACCATTAGGGTGTAGCGAACCGGACATTTGCGAACTGCAAAAGATGTACTTCCTCTCAAGCGCGCGCGGTCAGGGGCTGGCGAAAAAGCTGGCGCTGATGGCACTTGAACATGCCCGCGAGCAGGGTTTTAAGCAGTGCTATCTGGAAACCACCGCGTTTCTGACTGAAGCTATTCGTCTGTATGAACATTTAGGGTTTGAGCACATCAGTGAGGCGCTCGGCTGCACCGGCCACGTCGATTGCGAAGTAAGGATGTTAAAGCCCCTCTGACGTCAGGCAAAGGAGCATTTCTGCTTTACTGCATTTCGGCTGAAAGCATCAGTCGAATCACGCCAGCCGCGCGCGCGGTTGGCAGCTTCAGCACCTGTGACCATAAATCTTGCACCATTTCACAGACGACTTTCTCTTTGCCCACGCCTTTACTCGGATCGGCCATGATTTGGATATCCGGTCCAAAGCGCTGTACCAGCCCCGGACTGATGGATTGCAGATCCTGAAGTGCCAACTGTTTTTCTTCCGCCGTAACCGTATGTTTGTTCGGGCCATAGGCCGCGTGCATCATACTCATGTCGCTGGCCATACGACGGTTCATGAGCTCGCGCGGAATAATACGCACCGGGTTAATCCCGCCTTTCACTGCCGGGAATAAAAAGCGAAAACATTCGTCATTGCCCACTTTTGCCACCGCGGCAATCTGCTCGAGATTAATCTTCATATACTCGATCACGTTGGCATCAGGCGCCTGCTGCAAACGCGCCATCTGTAGCTGTAGGATCTGCGGCTGAATAGCGTCGATAATCTGTTGCTCACTTTTCCCCGCCTCCTTCAGCTGCGTTGCCTGGGTGAGGATGTTCTGCCACAGCGCTGGCTCCTGCTCCTTAAGCACCTGATAAACAGGCATGGACAGCATCGCGTTTTCAAATTTCTGCGCATCCGTCAGACCATAATCCGGGCTTTCGCGTGGGATCAGGTAGTGCACATCAAACAGATTCCACGCGATAATCGCCACCACAAAGACCACCACGCCGGAGAGCTTGCCCAGCCAGCCTTTTTTGCGAAACATGCCAACGACGATAGCAATCACCGCCCCGATATAACCCGCCAACAATACGTGTGCCCAGTTCATTAACCATCCTTATGATAAATCGTCTCTGTTCTGGGGATATATTTCCCCTTCGCGCGTTTTGATTATTACGGCAGCAGCAAGCGATTGCCAGCCACCAGATTTTGCTAACAAGCAACAGGAAGGGTTAAACCGCGCGGAAATGTCTGCCGCGCGTCAGAGAAGGAGGCTAAGCAGGAACGCCGCTGTGAAAGCGGAATTCATCATCTGGAGACAGGATCAGCGATGCTTCCACTTCACCAAAGAATCGCACCCGGCTACTGATATCGTCAGCAGAAACCTGCTGCGCCAGCGCCAGGTAATCCTGATAATGGCGTGCTTCTGATCGTAGTAGCGACAGATAAAACGCCTGCAAATCGTCATCCAGATACGGTGCGAGCGCGGCGAACCGTTCACAGGAACGCGCCTCAATGTAAGCCCCGCAAATCAGTTTATCGATTAACGTCAGCGGCTCGTGGGTGCGCACCTCTTTGAGCATGCCTTTGGCGTAACGGCTGGCGGTAATCTTAATATAGGGAATGTTGCGACTCATCATCGCCTCACGCACCTGCCAGAAATGATGCAGTTCTTCCTTGATCAGCAAAACCATGCTGTCGATAAGCTTGCGTCCCCACGGGTCGTCGGTTTGCGGCATCACGCTTTTGCTTATCTGTTTATTCAGCGCGATAAAATCCGGCTCATCCCCTTCTCTGAAAGCAAACGCTTCATAGGGTTTCAGCCAATCCAGCAGCGCCTGAGATCCCTGTTTATCTGCGACATACTTACGCACCAGCAGCATCGCCGTTTGCGCTGCTTTCAGCTCACAGACGAGGTGGTCGGTCAATAACAGAGGCAGATTAGCCGGGTCTCGCGCTTTATCAAGCCAGGCCTGGGGCGTTTTACAGTGCAGGAAATTGTGGATCGGGGAGAGTATTTGCAGGTAATCCATACATTGTCCTTGGCCTGCGGCAGCCTGGGCTACCGCAGGTCAGTAGATGACTTAGTGACGCACGCCGTCATCATCTTCGTCGACGAGATCTTCATCGTCGCCGTCTTCACCTTCTTCGCCGTTAGGGTCTTCGAAATAGGTACCCCACCCGTCGTATTCCACATCATATTTTTCAGCCAGGTTCATCAGCTGCTCAACCTGAGCATCGATCAACTCGGCATTCAGAGCACATTCGCTCAGGATGTCACAGCAAATAACCGTGTCGCCTTCTTCCACTTCCAGCTCTTCCGGCTCGGTCACTTCATAACCCAGCTTGAAGGCTTCTACTGCCGCTTTTTCCAGGGTTTCGAAGTCATCCGCGGAAAGGTGATGCTCAATGGTGTACAGCGCGTCTGGATCGCTGCCATCTTCGAGTAACTCTTCAATAATCAAGCGCGTTTCTTCACGCTGTTCTTCCAGTAGTTCCGGGTTTGCCATGGCTCGTTCCTCATAATGTCCTGCCGATACTCTTATTGTCACATACCGCTGTCATTGCCTCCACCTTTCCAGGAAAGATTTGTTAAACAAGGTTGCAAATGAATAAACATCCATATAAATTGAATTTTAATTCAATAAATGGCTTAAGCCATGTGAGGGAACCATGTCTGCGTTTTATCAGAAGCACTTTTTGAAACTGCTTGATTTCACCTCTGCTGAACTCACGTCACTGCTCCAGCTCGCCGCGCAGCTTAAGGCGGATAAGAACAACGGTACTGAGGTCGCTAAACTCACCGGTAAAAACATCGCGCTCATCTTCGAAAAAGATTCAACCCGCACCCGTTGCTCTTTCGAAGTTGCCGCATACGATCAGGGCGCGCGCGTGACGTATCTCGGGCCAAGCGGCAGCCAGATTGGCCATAAAGAGTCGATCAAAGACACCGCCCGCGTGCTCGGCCGCATGTACGACGGTATTCAGTATCGGGGCCACGGCCAGGAGATTGTCGAGACGCTGGCGGAATATGCCGGAGTTCCGGTGTGGAACGGATTAACCAACGAGTTTCATCCTACCCAGCTGCTGGCGGATCTGTTAACTATGCAGGAACACCTGCCGGGTAAAGCGTTTAATGAGATGACGCTGGTCTACACCGGTGATGCCCGCAACAATATGGGCAATTCCATGCTGGAAGCCGCTGCGTTAACCGGGCTGGATCTGCGCCTGGTTGCGCCGCAGGCATGCTGGCCTGAAGAGAGCCTGGTGGCGGAGTGCAAAGCGCTGGCGCTGAAAAACGGCGGCAATATTACGCTGACCGAAGATGTCGCCGCGGGCGTGAAAGGTGCGGACTTTATCTATACCGACGTCTGGGTATCAATGGGCGAAGCAAAAGAGAAGTGGGCCGAGCGTATTGCGCTGCTGCGTAAGTACCAGGTTAATAGCACGATGATGGCGTTGACCGGCAATCCACAGGTGAAATTCCTGCACTGCCTGCCGGCGTTTCATGACGATCAAACCACGCTTGGCAAACAAATGGCACAGGAATATGGTCTGCACGGCGGTATGGAAGTGACCGATGAGGTCTTTGAATCACCCGCCAGCATCGTATTTGATCAGGCGGAAAACCGGATGCACACCATCAAAGCGGTGATGGTGGCGACGCTGGCGAAGTGAGGGCATGGATGAAAAGAATGCCGGATAAGATGCTAAGCATCTTATCCGGCCTACAACCGTGCTCCCGTAAGCCGGGTAAGGCGCAGCCGCCCCCGGCAAATACGCTTATGCCACTTGCATTTTCACCACAGCTTTGCGTACCAGCGCTGGAGCACCGACCGCGCACAGCGGTTTATGCACTTCACCCGGATAGAACACCACGAAATCACCTTCGTTCAGCACCACCGTTTTCTCCTGTCCCCCTTCCGGCAGGAAGGCGATATCTTTATCCGCCAGCCAGTCAGTTTCCGGCGCGCCCGCAGGCTGCGTGCTGAAGGTCATTCCTTCCTGGCCTTTGAGCAGAATCTGAATATCCAGATAGCGGGCGTGATACTCGGCGCGGCGCTGTGCAAACGGCTCCGTCATATCTTCGGCAATCAGATAAAACAGGCGATCGCCGTCAATGTCGTGCTTACCTTTTTCCGTCGCATCCGTCACATGCGCTTTAATGTGTTCAATTGCCTGACGCAGCTCTTCCGGCAGCCAGGCATCCAGGTTGTGAATATTGCCGACAATCATCTCAAACCCCTCAATTAAAACAACGTTTCATTTTTGTTGTTATACGAAAAAACCGCCTGCCATACCACTGCTATTTGCTGATATTTTGCGTCAACGCATGTTTATCGCTGATGATGTTAAATAATTGCTAACTCTCAGCAACAGGTTATGCATAAACTCTGCATAAATTTCGGCCACCCTTTTTCAATCCAATCAGTAACCCACTGTTCTTAAAAACTTTGTTAGAAAAACCAGCCATCGATCACAGTTCACATCTCCTTCACTATCCTTCTTCATCATCATATTTATTTTGAAATAAGCATTACAGTGCAAATAATAAAATCATAAATTCGCATAATAATTCATTACACATAAAAAAGCACAAACAAATCAATACATTACTTATATTGCAGCACTTTTAAACATGTACATAAAATTAACACCGATAAATAACAAGACATATTCCCGCGTAGTAATTCAATTATTCGAATTTTTATTTTGTTAATTCTCAGAGCCATCTCATAAATTAAACAACAAAAGCCAACCATCGACCTGACTGTGAAATAAATCACATTTCCTCATCAAATAAGATCTAAATATAGATTCTGAAATCAGCTGAAAAATCATGGCTGCAATAAATATTATTTGCAGGCACCTCCTCTTTATTTTTTAAAATCGTATTAAAGGAATAATGATGGAAAAGCATTATGTCGGGTCTGAAATCGGTCAATTACGTAGCGTAATGCTACATCGCCCTAACCTCAGCTTAAAAAGGCTGACGCCATCAAATTGTCAGGAACTGCTTTTTGATGATGTTCTTTCGGTAGAACGTGCAGGAGAAGAACATGACATTTTCGCCAACACGTTACGTCAGCAAGGGATTGAGGTTCTGTTACTCACTGATTTATTGACACAAACCTTAGATGTCCCGGATGCCAAAGGCTGGCTGCTGGAGACACAAATCTCTGATTATCGCCTTGGCCCCGCTTTCGCTACCGATATTCGCGCATGGCTTGCAGATATGCAGCACCGGGAACTCGCCCGGCATTTAAGCGGCGGGCTAACCTACGGGGAAATTCCTGCCTCCATCAAAAATATGGTGGTCGATACTCACGATATTAATGACTTTATTATGAAGCCATTACCCAACCACCTATTTACTCGCGATACCTCCTGTTGGATATATAACGGTGTATCCATTAACCCGATGGCAAAAACCGCACGCCAGCGGGAAACCAATAACCTGCGAGCAATTTACCGTTGGCATCCACAATTTGCCGATGGTGAATTTATTAAATATTTCGGCGATGAAAATATTAATTACGACCACGCCACATTAGAAGGTGGCGATGTGCTGGTGATTGGTCGCGGCGCGGTACTCATCGGTATGTCGGAACGCACCACGCCGCAGGGCATTGAGTTCCTTGCCCAGTCGCTGTTTAAGCATCGCCAGGCTGAACGCGTCATCGCGGTTGAACTGCCGAAACATCGCTCCTGTATGCACCTCGATACCGTCATGACCCACATCGATATCGATACCTTCTCCGTCTACCCGGAAGTGGTACGCCCGGATGTCCAGTGCTGGACCCTGACGCCAGACGGGCGCGGCGGCCTGAAACGCACCCAGGAAAGCACGCTGGTACACGCCCTCGAAAAAGCGCTGGGCCTCGACCAAATCACGCTGATCACCACCGGTGGCGACGCCTTCGAAGCTGAACGCGAACAGTGGAACGACGCCAACAACGTTCTGACGCTGCGCCCCGGCGTGGTGGTGGGTTACGAGCGCAACATCTGGACCAACGAAAAATACGACAAAGCCGGTATCACCGTTTTACCCATTCCTGGCGACGAACTGGGACGCGGACGCGGCGGCGCGCGCTGCATGAGCTGCCCACTGGAACGCGACGGTATTTAAGGAGACGTTATGGAAAACAAACCTACTCTGGTTGTGGCGTTGGGCGGCAATGCGCTGCTCAAACGCGGTGAACCGCTGGAAGCTGACATCCAACGCAAGAATATTGAGCTGGCGGCAAAAACTATCGCTCAGCTTACGCAGCAATGGCGCGTGATTCTGGTGCATGGCAATGGCCCACAGGTTGGACTTTTGGCGTTACAGAACAGCGCTTATGACCGCGTCACCCCTTATCCGCTCGACATTCTCGGTGCGGAAAGTCAGGGAATGATTGGCTATATGCTGCAACAAGCCCTGAAAAACCAGCTGCCGCAACGTGAAATTAGCGTCCTGCTGACTCAGGTTGAAGTCGATGCCCACGATCCAGCCTTCAGTAATCCGACCAAATATATCGGACCGATTTACGACAACGATCAGGCTAAAACGCTACACGCGGAAAAGGGCTGGATTTTCAAAGCCGATGGTAAAGCGTTCCGTCGCGTTGTGCCCTCTCCACAACCCAAACGTATCGTTGAAAGTGATGCTATTCGCACATTGATCGCCCGCGATCATCTGGTGATTTGCAACGGCGGTGGCGGCGTACCGGTGGTGGAAAAAGCCGATGGCTTCCACGGCATTGAAGCAGTGATCGACAAGGATCTCTCCGCCGCCCTGCTCGCCCGCCAACTCCATGCCAATGCGTTGTTGATCCTCACCGATGCTGACGCCGTGTACCTCGACTGGGGCAAACCTACCCAGCGCCCGCTGGCCCAGGTCACCCCGGAACTGCTCGGTGAAATGCAATTCGACGCCGGTTCAATGGGCCCCAAAGTCACCGCCTGCGCGGAATTCGTCTCTCACTGTCGGGGAATTGCTGGCATCGGTTCACTGGCCGACGGTCCGGCCATTCTCGCCGGCGACAAAGGCACGCTCATTCGTCTCGAAACCACCGACGCTCACGCTTAGGGCTTTTTTTGCCGGATGGCGGCTGCGCCTTATCCGGCCTACATAAGGACATTTTCATGACTGTTAACCTGAAAAATCGCAATTTTCTCAAACTGCTGGACTACACCCCTGCAGAAATCCAGTACCTGATCGATCTGGCTATCGAGTTAAAAACGGCAAAAAAAGCCGGGCGCGAAAGGCAAACGCTGGTCGGTAAAAATATCGCGCTGATCTTCGAAAAAACCTCCACTCGCACCCGCTGCGCCTTTGAAGTCGGCGCTTTCGATCAGGGCGCACAGGTCACCTACCTCGGCCCAAGCGGCTCGCAGATCGGCCATAAAGAGTCGATGAAAGATACCGCCCGCGTGTTGGGTCGCATGTATGACGGCATCGAATACCGCGGCTACGGCCAGGAGATCGTGGAAGAACTGGGACAATTCGCCGGTGTGCCGGTCTGGAACGGGCTAACGAATGAATTCCACCCTACGCAGATCCTCGCGGATCTGATGACCATGCTGGAACACGCGCCGGGTAAAACCTTGCCGGAGCTGAGCTTCGCTTACCTCGGTGACGCCCGCAACAACATGGGTAATTCGCTGATGGTCGGCGCGGCGAAAATGGGGATGGATATTCGTCTGGTCGCGCCAAAGTCCTTCTGGCCGGACGAGGCGCTGGTTGCCGAATGCCGCGAAATCGCCAGCGTAACGGGCGCACGCATTACGCTCACGGACGATGTTGCGGAAGGGGTATACGACGTAGATTTCCTCTATACCGATGTCTGGGTTTCGATGGGCGAACCTAAAGAAGCGTGGGCAGAACGCGTCAGCCTGATGACGCCCTACCAGATTAATCAGCAGGTCATCAATGCGACCGGCAATCCCAATGTGAAATTCATGCACTGCCTGCCCGCCTTTCATAATGAGCACACCAAAGTGGGCCGTGAAATCGAAGCGGCTTACGGTCTGAAAGGACTTGAAGTCACGGAAGAGGTATTCGAGTCAGCGCATTCCATCGTCTTCGACGAAGCGGAAAACCGGATGCATACCATCAAAGCGGTCATGGTAGCGACACTCGGCGACTAACCCCTGCGGGCATGTGTCGCCTGGCGGCATATGCCCAAGCTATCCGGAGAACATCATGGGCAAATTCAAATTTCCCAGCGCGTATACCATCCTGTTTATTCTTATTGCACTCGTCGCCGTTATGACCTGGATTGTCCCGGCAGGGAAATACCAGATGGCGATGAATGCTACCCTCGGCAAAGAAGTGCCGGTTGCCGGTACTTATGCCCCGACCGAGGCGCATCCACAAGGCATAACCGCTGTCCTGCTGGCACCGATTGACGGGCTTTATAACCACGAAACCTACACCGCAGGCGCAATTGATGTCGCGCTGTTTGTCCTGATCATCGGTGGGTTTCTCGGCGTGGTAAACAAAACGGGCGCCATCGACGCAGGCATCGAACGCGTGACGGTCAGGCTGAACGGCAAAGAAGAGTGGATGATCCCCATTCTGATGGGGCTTTTCGCCGCCGGAGGCACGATTTACGGCATGGCGGAAGAATCACTCCCTTTCTACACCTTATTAGTTCCGGTCATGATGGCCGCGCGCTTTGATCCACTGGTTGCGGCGGCGACCGTGCTACTCGGCGCAGGCATCGGCACGCTCGGTTCGACAATCAACCCTTTCGCGACGGTTATCGCGGCTAACGCCGCCGGGATCCCCTTCACCCAGGGAATGCTGATGCGCATTCTGCTGCTGGTCGTCGGCTATGTTATCTGCGTAGTGTGGGTCATGCGTTATGCGCGCAAAGTCCGCAATCACCCGGAGTTGTCGATTGTGGCGGATAAAATGGAGGAAAACCGCGCGCATTTCCTCGGCAATCGCGGCAACGCTAACCTTGAATTCACAGCTACGCGTAAGTGGATCCTGCTGATATTCGCCGCCGCCTTTGCGGTAATGATTTATGGCGTCGCGGTACTCGGATGGTGGATGGCAGAAATATCCGCAGTCTTTCTGGCTTCTGCGATTATCGTCGGCGTGATTGCCCGCATGAGCGAAGAAGCCTTCACCAGTACCTTCATTGACGGTGCGCGGGATCTGCTCGGCGTGGCGCTGATTATCGGCATTGCGCGCGGTATCGTCGTGGTGATGGATAACGGTATGATTACCCACACCATTCTGCACAGCGCCGAAAATTTAGTCTCCGGTCTTTCCACCACCATTTTCATCAATGTGACCTACTGGCTGGAAGTATTGCTCTCCTTCCTGGTCCCTTCCTCGTCTGGTCTGGCGGTGCTCACGATGCCCATTATGGCCCCGCTGGCCGACTTCGCCCATGTGCAAAGGGATCTGGTCGTTACTGCGTACCAATCCGCTTCTGGCATTGTGAATCTGATCACCCCCACTTCAGCCGTCGTGATGGGCGGGTTGGCTATCGCTCGCGTTCCTTATGTGCGCTACCTGAAATGGGTCGCCCCGCTGCTGCTGATTCTGACGGTGCTGAACATGGTCGTCCTGAGTATCGGCGCAATGCTGTAGCCGTTTTGGCCGTCGGCTCCCGACGGCTTTTTTGAGCGTGCTCTCGTTTTTCTGCACAACCGCCCGTTTGAGCCGTTATTGATATAGCAAATGTGGTGAATTTCGCCATCGCATTGATACAAATAATAAATTTAGGGTGTTTTTATGAAGGAATTCGATGATTACTCGACCAAAGAACAGAAACAGCTGGCGATTTGTCAGCGCCTGATTACTGAAAAAAGCTACCTGTCCCAGGAAGCGCTGCGTCGGGATCTACAGCAGCATGGCTTTACCGGGATTAGCCAGTCAACGGTATCTCGTCTGTTGAAACTGCTCGGTGCTATAAAGATAAGAAATACAAAAGGGCAAAAAATTTATTCTGTAAATCCGCAATCGCGACCCGCTCCTGATGCTGCCCGATCGATTGCTGAAATGGTGGTCAGCGTGGAACACAATAGCGAGTTTATCCTCATTCATACTGCAGCAGGTTATGGCCGTGCCGTTGCCAGAATCCTCGATTACCACGCGTTACCAGAGATTCTGGGTGTCATCGCTGGCAGCAGTATTGTCTGGGTTGCGCCGCGAGTCGTGCAGCGAACGGGGCTGGTGCACAAGCAGATTAACTATCTATTTAAAATGAATTAAAATTCATAAGAACCGTTTGCGATGAATAAATCGTGCATTTTTCGCTTGATCCCATAACGGAGCTGAGTATAATCGCGGACAATTTGCCGGGAGGATGTATGGTTCAGTGTGTACGACATTTTGTCTTACCGCGTCTGAAAAAGGACGCTGGCCTGCCGTTTTTCTTTCCGTTGATCATCCATTCCGAGCCCCTCAATTGAGGGGCTTTTTTTTTGCCCAGGCGTCAGGAGATAAACATGGCTAACCCGCTCTATCAAAAACACATCATTTCCATAAACGACCTCAGCCGCGACGACCTCAATCTGGTCCTCGCGACGGCGGCGAAATTAAAAGCCAACCCGCAGCCGGAGCTGTTAAAGCATAAGGTCATCGCCAGCTGCTTCTTTGAGGCGTCAACCCGCACCCGTTTATCCTTTGAAACCTCGATGCACCGCCTGGGCGCCAGCGTGGTAGGTTTCTCTGACAGCAGCAACACGTCGCTTGGCAAAAAAGGCGAAACGCTGGCCGACACCATTTCCGTCATCAGCACTTATGTCGACGCCATCGTGATGCGTCACCCGCAGGAAGGTGCTGCGCGTCTGGCAACGGAGTTCTCCGGTAACGTTCCGGTACTGAACGCCGGCGACGGCTCCAACCAACACCCGACCCAAACGCTGCTGGATCTGTTTACCATTCAGGAAACGCAGGGTCGGCTGGACAATCTGCACATCGCCATGGTGGGCGACCTGAAATATGGCCGCACCGTCCACTCCCTGACCCAGGCGCTGGCGAAGTTTGAAGGTAACCGCTTCTACTTTATCGCCCCGGACGCGCTGGCCATGCCGCAATACATTCTGGATATGCTGAATGAAAAAGGTATTGCCTGGAGCCTGCATGGCACTATCGAAGAGGTGATGGCGGAGGTCGATATCCTCTACATGACCCGCGTACAAAAAGAGCGTCTGGACCCGTCCGAATACGCCAACGTGAAAGCACAGTTTGTTCTGCGCGCCAGCGATCTGGCGGGAGCCAAAGAGAACATGAAGGTGCTGCATCCGCTGCCGCGCATCGATGAGATCACCACCGATGTCGATAAGACGCCGCACGCCTGGTATTTCCAGCAGGCTGGCAACGGCATCTTCGCCCGCCAGGCGTTACTGGCACTGGTACTGAATAGCGAACTGGCACTGTAAGGGAGAAAAAGAGATGACACACGATAACAAACTGCAGGTTGAAGCCATCAAACGTGGCACCGTGATTGACCATATCCCCGCACAGGTTGGTTTTAAGCTGCTGACGCTGTTCAAACTGACCGAAACCGACCAGCGCATCACTATCGGACTGAACCTGCCGTCTGGCGAGATGGGCCGTAAAGACCTGATTAAAATCGAAAATACCTTCCTGACCGACGAGCAGGTCAACCAGCTCTCCCTGTACGCTCCGCAGGCAACGGTAAACCGCATTGACGATTATGATGTGGTGGGTAAATCACGCCCCAGCCTGCCGGAGCGCATCGACAACGTACTGGTGTGCCCGAACAGCAACTGTATCAGCCATGCTGAGCCGGTTTCCTCCAGTTTTGCAGTGAAAAAGCGCGCCGATGACATCGCACTCAAATGCAAATACTGTGAAAAAGAGTTTTCGCATTATGTGGTGCTGGCCAACTAATTAGGGTTGGTTATGAGATCCCGGCTCCCTATAATGAGCGGGAACATTCTATTACCGCTGTAATTCAGGAGAAATCATGAGCAAGACTATCGCGACGGAAAATGCACCAGCAGCAATCGGCCCATACGTTCAGGGTGTTGACCTGGGTAGCATGGTAATCACTTCCGGTCAGATCCCGGTCGATCCGAAAACCGGTGCCGTAGCGGAAGACGTGTCCGCTCAGGCACGTCAGTCGCTGGAAAACGTAAAAGCTATCGTTGAAGCAGCAGGCCTGAAAGTGGGCGATATCGTAAAAACGACCGTTTTCGTTAAAGACCTGAACGATTTTGCCACCGTCAACGCGACCTACGAAGCGTTCTTCACCGAGCACAACGCGACCTTCCCGGCACGCTCTTGCGTGGAAGTGGCCCGTCTGCCGAAAGACGTGAAAATCGAGATTGAAGCGATCGCCGTTCGTCGCTAAGTCTTATTAGAGAGCCCTGCTCTGGCAGGGTTCCTTAAGTATTGCAGCCTATAACTGAAAAAATCAATTCTCTTCCATTATTCTTTAAGGTGATGGTTTCATTTTCGATTATCCCCACACCCCAATTATATAATTCCATTTCCCCTTTTTGCTGTGATTCTATATTCTCTGAGAAACAGGTTTGTCCTAAAACCCAGTTCAACCTTGAACTATAAATATTAATTTTAAGATCATCATCACTATCATTCTTCATCTTTTCCAATGTATAAACTACCTTATTGTGAATTTTAAAACCAACAATGTTGTTATATCTTTCAACTGAACTAATAGAAAAAATACAGATAAACATTATAATTAGTAAAAAAAATATTTTTATAGTAGCTCGTCTTATAAAAGTCTTCATTGGCCATGTCTCCATAAAAAAGAATAACCAGATGAACCAATGAGCGCTTTATTTTTTCCCTGACACTTAATTACCCCCCATTTCTCTGCGACCAAGGATATATCATTTTCATGTGCAATTTTACGGTAAACGTACCGATAAGGCTGAAATGGATCGTGTAGAGGAGTGTTCATTTCCCTTACAATAATATTCCCAGACGATTTCTCCAAATAAACATATAAACCATGCCAGGATAAATTCTTTGCATAGTGGGTATTTGAATCATCGTTACGGCACCATTGTACAACCAGAAGATAGTGACTTTCACGTACTGGTAACCAGCAAACCGAAATAATATACAGCATATAACAAAAAGCACAAACTAAAGCGAAAGTAAGTATTTTTTCTATGTAAAATAAAGTGCCATGCTCAGTCATGCCATTTTACCTCTGACTCAATGGCACCAAAAATATTGTACTCTCTGGCCAGACACTCCTGATGAAACCTCCCCATAAAAGTATCATTCACAGGAACGATACTACCTAAACGAACTCCAGAATTTACGACACTAACATTCCAGTTATACCTGTCAAAAAACTTAAACTGAAATGTCAAATTATAACTACATAGTCTACTACCATTGCTCATTGTATTTTTATACTTATCTTCGGTAATTTGCACTCGACCTTTGCCCCAGTATTGATAACCTCCTATAGCATAAAACAAGTCTGGATCGCTAGAAATAAAATCATCAGTATTAACATGCGCAGAAGTAAACTCATGCTGACCTGGCGGTAATGTTTTACAAAAACTCTTTGCTGCATCCAATAATTGCACATAATTATCCCTTAACTGGGCTGATTTTCCCATCATATCAGTTAAGTTAATATGTATGTCTTCACCCGTATTTTGCAAATAATGCAGTAAATTTTCTCGTGCAAAAGGATAGCGATACTTTAAATATAAGCTCCCATCAATCAATTGCTCCAGGTAATATTTATAATAATAAAATTGATCTGAAAAATGCCCCGCACTGCACCATTCACCACTTCCAACATCAATACTATATTCAGGTTCCTCTCTCCCCAATATATAAGCGTTCATAATGCCTCCTGAGAATAATTAACATGACAAGATGTTAACATTTATAATCTAGCGTATTCTGTTGGAAGACACTGGCAATGCCATAATTCAGAAAATATTTAGCTGCATTGTGTGAAACACAAAAAAAAAGGGGCATGGAAGCCCGGAATGAATTTAGGTAGGCCCGGTAAGCGCGAGCGCCACCGGGCATTTATCACATCACGCCAAACAGTTTCGGCAAGAACAGCGAAATCGCCGGAATGTACGTCACCAGCATCAGCACCAGGAACAGCACGAGGTAGAACGGCAGCATCGCCTTTACCACCTGCTCTATTTTCTGCTTACTCACCGCACTGGCCACAAACAGCACTGACCCTACCGGCGGCGTAATCAGACCGATCCCTAAGTTCACCAGCATGATCATGCCAAAATGGACCGGATCAATGCCGAGCGCGTTGGTCACCGGCAGCAGAACCGGCGTCAAAATCAGGATCAGCGGCGCCATATCCATCAGCGTACCGATCAGCAACAGCATGATGTTAATGCACATCAGAATGACGTATTTGTTGTCCGAAATACTGGTGAAGGCTTCAGTGATACGCATCGGCAACTGCATATAAGTCATGACGGCGCCGAACGCAGCGGCAAAGCCTATCAGGATCATGACGATCGTGACCGTTTTCACCGTGCGGAACATCAGCTTTGGCAGCTCAGACCATTTATAGTCACGATAGATAAACATGGTGACAAAGAAGGCCCACAGACAGGCAATTGCCGCTGATTCCGTCGCGGTAAAGATACCTGACAGGATACCGCCCATGATGATCACAACCGTCATCAGGCCCCACAGCGTATCGACGAAAATCTTCAGCGCCTGGCGAAACGGCACGCGTTCCCCTTTTGGGTAACCGCGTTTGTGCGCAAACGCCACACACATTACCATCAGACTGAAACTTAACAGCAGGCCCGGCAGGATCCCGGCGATGAATAGCGCGGCAATCGACACCGTGCCGCCGGTTGCCAGCGAGTAAATAACCGAGTTATGGCTGGGCGGTGTGAGGATCGCCTGCACCGAGCCGCTGGCAGTAACCGCCGCGGCAAAATCGCGCGGGTAGCCTTTTTTATCCATCTCCGGGATCATCACCGAACCAATGGATGCGGTATCAGCTACAGACGATCCAGAAATTGCGCCAAAAAAGGTTGATGCCACAATGTTTACCAGCGACAGTCCGCCGCGAATAAAGCCAACAAAAATATAGGCAAAGTTCACCAGTCGCCGCGCAATTCCCCCTTCGGCCATGATCGCTCCGGCCAAAATAAAGAACGGGATCGCCAGCAGGGAGAACTTATTCACCCCGCTGGTCAGTTGGATCATCACCGCTTCCAGCGGAATATCTATGTACCAGGCGCCAATGATGGCGCTAATGCCAACCGCATACGCTACCGGTACCCCAATTGCCAGCATAATGCCGAGCGTAAAGACGAGAATAAATGCATCCATCTGCTTTCCTTTCTGAAATGGGGGCGGTAACTAGCTGGTCGATCCCAGCATGACAACGGGACGTTGGTACTGCGGACCACGGAAAATCTTTTCTGCGATAAACAGCAGCGTTATGGCAGAGCCAATCGGCAATGGAAGGTAGTTTTGCCCGGCACTTAAAAGCGGGAATTCAGCCACGGGCTGTCCCCACAGCTCAAGACAGAGATTGGTTCCGTACCAGAGGATAAACAGGCTTATCGCCACCAGCATAACGTCTGCGATTATCGAGCAATAACGACGGGAAGCATCACCCAGACGATCAGTCACCATGCTCACTGCGATATGCGAACCTGCGCGATAGCTCACCGCCGCACCAATAAAGGTGAATGTCACCATACAGAGAATGGCGACGGGCTCAGGCCATGACAGAGCGTTATTCAGAACATAACGCGCGAATATGCCAATAGGGATAATGGCAACCATGACTAATAATGCGATACCGGCAATCCACATTGATACCCGATAAAGAAAATCCATTACCGATGAATAGCATTCACCCATAATCATCACCTCGAATTAATCAAAAGATTCAGGCGGAGGGTTGATATCCTCCACCTGATGAATTACTTCACATCCTGAATCCGTTTGATCAAATCCTGGTGGTCTTTACCGTAATTATCCCGCACTGACTGCGTGGCTTTATAGAAATAGTCCGTATCAATATCGTGGAACTGAACGCCATTGGCTTTCATGGTCTCCAGCGATTTCGCATTATAATCCTGCCAAAGTTTGCGTTGCTCTACCTGGGCTTCTTTAGCGAGCTTAATAATGAGATCCTGGTCTTCTTTTTTCAACTTATCCCATTTAGCTTTCGAGAACAGAAAAAGCTCAGGAATAATAAAATGTTTGCTCCAGGTATAGTTTTTCACGACCGGCAAATAGTTATGCGCAACAAACGTTGGCGGATTATTCTCCGTACCATCAATAACGCCGGTCTGCATGCCGCTAAAGACTTCACTGACGCCCATCACAACGGAGTTAGCGCCCATCGCTTTCAGGGTATCCAGCGCTATCGGACTCCCTTGAACACGGATTTTCATGCCGTGTAAATCTTCCGGTTTCACCACCGGATTTTTGGTGATCAGGTTGCGCGTTCCGGCATCCATCCAGCCGAGGAACACCAGCCGCGATTTGGTGTTTGCCGTCAGGCGGTCGCCAATCTCCTGACCAATCATGCCGTCGAGAACCTTATGCAGATGGTCTTCATCACGAAAGATATACGGCAGGGTAAAGACGTTAATTTCAGGGAGAATGGCGGCAACCGGCGTCATTGAAACGCGAATAATATCGATAGCGCCTAATTGCGCCTGTTCAATCATCTGTTTTTCGTCACCTAACACGCCACCGGGAAAGGTTTTAATCTCCAGACGACCGTCGGTGGCGGCACTCAGTTTTTCCCCCATATGTTTCACGGCAACAACGTTCGGGTAATCAGCCGGATGCACATCTGCGGCGCGAAAGGTTTGTGCCAGCGTTGCATGACTCGCCAGTAATACCGACGCGCCAATACACAGACTTAACAGGTTTTTTGTCAGTTTCATTTGTCCTTCTCCAGAAGTTCATAATATCCATTAACAGGAATAGCTTGCAGAGCAAATGACTGCCGGAATTAAAAATGGGCAGCGTGAAACTTTCTTAACGATGTTACCTGTGCAGACTAACTGGTGTAACAACTTATTTCGATGACTGTGTTCACAAAAAATCACAGACGCTCATTATTTTTAGCACACTGTTTCATTTTTGCAATGCAGATCGTTTTATTGATAAAAAAGCAACGCAAAGAAGGCAATTTGATACTAATTACCGCGTGAGCATTTCAATAAAAATAAAACACCAATATTTCGAGGGAATATCTTTCGAATGAAAAAGTGAAATGCAGGATGGTATTAACACCATCCTGCAGAAGAGAAGTTGAGGATTACTGCCAGCCGTAGCGGCGGCTATAAAAACCTTTCACAAGCTGAGTTAATGTCATGTAACCCGCCAGAATCGCAACCAGCCACGGGAAGTAGCTCAGCGGCAGCGCCTGCAATTGCAGATAGCTGGCCAGCGGTGAGAACGGCAACGCAATGCCCACCACCATCACGACCAGCGTCATCAGCATCAGCGGCCATGCGGCGCGGCTTTGGATGAACGGCACGCGACGGGTACGGATCATATGCACAATCAGCGTTTGCGACAGCAGACCCACCACGAACCAGCCCGACTGGAACAATGTCTGATGTTCAGGCGTATTGGCATGGAAGACGAACCACATCAGGCAAAAAGTCAGAATATCGAAGATCGAGCTGATCGGTCCAAAGAAGATCATAAAGCGGCCCAACTCGGCGGGATTCCAGCGCTGCGGCTTTTTGATCTGCTCTTCGTCGACGTTATCAAACGGAATCGCCACCTGGGATACATCGTACAGCAGGTTCTGAATCAGTAAGTGCAGCGGCAGCATCGGCAGGAACGGTAAAAAGGCGCTCGCCACCAGCACGCTAAATACGTTACCGAAGTTAGAACTGGCCGTCATTTTAATGTACTTCAGCATGTTAGAAAAAGTACGGCGTCCTTCGATCACCCCTTCTTCCAGCACCATCAGGCTCTTTTCCAGCAGAATGATATCTGCCGCTTCACGGGCAATATCAACCGCACCATCAACGGAGATACCAATGTCCGCCGCGCGCAGCGCCGGGGCGTCGTTAATGCCATCGCCCATAAAGCCGACCACATGACCTTCACGCTTGAGCAGTGTGACAATGCGCTCTTTGTGCATTGGCGTCAGGCGGGCAAACAACGTGGTGCGCTGGGCAAGTCGGGCCAGCTCGTCGTCG
Source organism: Citrobacter sp. wls716 (assembly GCF_005280975.1). Classification (NCBI taxonomy): domain Bacteria; kingdom Pseudomonadati; phylum Pseudomonadota; class Gammaproteobacteria; order Enterobacterales; family Enterobacteriaceae; genus Citrobacter; species Citrobacter sp. wls716. Next base: position 67,198 of record NZ_SZWX01000053.1, on the reverse strand, counting down.
CTTAACCCTTCAATGCTGCTGCCGATAACCACATCACCTGCATCCAGACCCACTTCATGACACACTTTCGCCGCAACCAGTTCGCTGTCACCGGTGAGAATTTTCACCGTAATACCGCTGGCTTTCAGCGCTTTCAGCGCCGGGGCGGTGGTCTCTTTCGGCGGATCGAGGAACGCGATATACCCTTCGAGGATCAGATCGGATTCATCAATACGCTGATAGTCCCCTTCACGCGCAGGCAGGTATTTGGTTGCCACCGCCACCACACGCAACCCCTGACGATTCAGCGTATCGGTAACGCGTTTCACCCGACGCAGCATGTTGTCATCTAACGGGACAATCTCACCGTTATGGCGCACCTGGGTGCAAACGCTGAGGATCTCCTGCAGCGCGCCTTTACATACCAGTTGGTGCACATCGGTTTCTTCAGCGACCACCACCGACATGCGGCGGCGTTCGAAATCAAACGGGATCTCATCGATTTTTTGCCAACGGGTAGAGAGCCGGCGGGCGGATTCTTCGTCCACGCCTTCCAGCACTGCCGTATCCAGCAGATTCTTCAGCCCGGTCTGATAGTGGCTGTTCAGCCACGCGGAATGCAGGACATGTTCGCTGGGCTTGCCGGAGATATCGGTATGATTCTCCAGCACTATTTTATCTTGTGTCAGCGTGCCGGTTTTATCGGTGCACAGAATATCCATCGCGCCAAAGTTCTGGATGGCGTCGAGGTGTTTGACGATGACCTTCTGTTTTGACAGCTTCACCGCCCCACGCGCCAGCGTTGAGGTGACGATCATTGGTAGCATTTCCGGCGTCAGCCCCACCGCGACAGACAGGGCAAACAGCGCCGCTTCCCACCAGTCACCTTTGGTATAACCGTTGATGATGAGAACAATTGGCGCCATCACCAGCATAAAGCGGATCAGCAGCATGCTGACGCGGCTGATCCCTTTCTGGAAGGCATTCTGCTCGCTTTCCTGCTCGCTAACACGGCCCGCCAGTTGCCCGAACCAGGTATTGGCTCCGGTCGCAATGACGATAGCCTGTGCCGTTCCGCTCACCACGTTAGTGCCCATAAAGCACAGGGTATCGCATTCCAGCGGGTTGCTTTGCTGCGGGTCGCGGCTGGTGGCGACTTTCTCCACCGGCAACGATTCACCGGTCAGTGAAGCCTGGGCCACGAACAGATCGCGCGCCTGCACCACGCGCAGATCGGCTGGGATCATATCCCCTGCTGCCAGCTTAATAATATCGCCAGGCACCAACTGGTCGATCGGCAGTTCAACCCAGCCGTTCTCCCCTTTCTCGTTGATGACGCGCAGCACCGTAGCAGTGTTGCTGACCATCGCTTTCAACGCATCCGCCGCTTTGGTGGAACGCGCTTCCTGGACAAAATTCAGCAGCGTGGAGATGACAACCATCAAGGCGATGACGCCGGCAGCGAACAGATCCTCGGTGGCATAAGAAATGCCGCCTAAAATAGTCAGCAGAATATTAAACGGGTTGCGGTAGCAGACCCACAGGTGTACCCACCATGGCGACGGCTTCTGCGCCGGTAGCTGGTTCTCGCCATGTAACTCGCGAGCGTTTTCCACTTCTGCGGCGTTCAATCCTTCCGGGTGCGCGCCAAACGTTTTCCACAGCGCTTCTTCGTCCATCAGCGCCATTTTCAGGCAATGTTCGCTCAGCGAAGGCGGGATCGGCGTGCTGGCGACGGTCTGCGCATTGGGTAGCGGATCGCGATGCACCAGACGATGCGGTAAATGGCGGTTTAGCCGGGCAAACAGCTGGCGAGTAATATTTTTGAACATAGGCAGTCCCTCTGCACCAGTATAAGCGGGCGCAGTAAATCCTTCAGGCGTGGCAAAGCCTTGCCTGGTGGCAATTTTAAAATCACAACAGGGACGTCAGAACGTCACTGTCTTACAGCTCCGGTAAGACAGTGAAAACAGGCTTACCGGAGAGGGGGGGTTCTCCATTTAGGGAGAGGGGTGGGATCGGGATCCATATAGCCTCCGGTAAGTGAATGATAAGCGCTGCGGATTATACGCAGAAAACCATAAGGTTTGTGACAATTATGGCGGTATGATACAGCATGGAAACTAAACCAAACGTATACACATCGCCTGAAGGGTGAACGGTTTAAAGCAGACTTTCCCCATTGCACTCCACATGGGTAAAGTTACTCTCTTTGATATAACTGAAAAAGTGCGCAACGGGAAAACAGGATGCAAAATCGGCTGACTATTAAAGACATCGCCCGCTTAAGCGGTGTAGGGAAATCAACGGTTTCCCGTGTGCTCAACAACGAAAGCGGCGTTAGCGAACGCACCCGTGAACGTGTTGAAGCAGTGATGAATCAGCACGGTTTCTCCCCTTCCCGCTCCGCACGTGCCATGCGTGGGCAAAGCGACAAAGTCGTGGCGATTATCGTCACGCGTCTGGACTCACTTTCGGAAAATCTCGCCGTGCAGACCATGCTACCCGCCTTTTATGAGCAGGGTTATGATCCGATTATGATGGAAAGCCAGTTCTCACCTGAACTGGTAGAAGAACATCTGGGAATGCTCAAACGTCGCAACATTGATGGCGTCGTGTTGTTTGGTTTTACCGGCGTAACGGAAACCATGCTCACCTCCTGGCAGGACTCTCTGGTTCTGCTGGCCAGGGATGCCAAAGGCTTTGCCTCCGTCTGTTATGACGACGAAGGCGCCATTCATACCCTGATGCAGCGTCTGTACGATCGCGAACATCGTCATATCAGTTTCCTTGGCGTCCCCCATAGCGACGTGACCACCGGTAAGCGCCGTCATGAGGCCTACCTGACCTTCTGCAAGAAACATAAGCTGCATCCTGTCGCTGCTCTGCCTGGTCTGGCCATGAAACAGGGCTATGAGCATGCCGCCGATGTCATTACGCCGGAAACAACTGCGTTAGTCTGTGCGACGGACACGCTTGCCCTTGGCGTCAGCAAATATCTGCAGGAACAGCGAATCGACAACCTGCAACTGGCAAGCGTCGGTAATACGCCGCTGATGAAATTCCTCCATCCGGAGATCATCACCGTCGATCCCGGCTACGCTGAAGCCGGACGGCAAGCGGCCTCGCAGCTGATCGAGCAGATCAACGGCCGCAGCGAACTGCGGCAAATCGTTATTCCCTCCAGCCTCTCCTGATTGCTTTCTGAGCACTAATTTGTGATCTTCACTGCGTTTCGGGAACGTTCCCATTTTTAAATATTCACCGACGATATACTCTGGCACCAACAACGAGACAGCTGCCGGATGACGTCGCGAAAGCGTCTAATCCGACCTACGGGGAACACACGTCATCATGAGCAAAGTAAAACAAGCGGATATCGACCGGCTGATTGAGCTGGTAGGCGGGCGCGACAATATCGCCACGGTGAGTCACTGCATTACGCGCCTGCGTTTTGTGTTGAATCAACCCGCGAATGCCAGACCCAAAGAGATCGAACAGCTACCGATGGTCAAAGGCTGCTTCACCAACGCCGGGCAGTTTCAGGTAGTGATTGGCACCGAGGTGGGCGATTACTACAAAGCGCTGCTGGCGACAACCGGACAGGCCAGCGCCGACAAAGAGCAGGCGAAAAAAGCGGCGCGGCAGAATATGAAATGGCACGAACAGCTGATTTCTCATTTTGCGGAGATCTTCTTCCCGTTGCTGCCCGCGCTAATTAGCGGCGGTTTGATCTTAGGTTTCCGTAACGTAATCGGCGATCTACCGATGAGCAACGGCCAGACGCTGGCGCAGATGCATCCTTCGCTGAAAACCCTTTACGACTTCCTGTGGCTGATTGGCGAGGCGATCTTCTTCTATCTGCCGGTCGGGATCTGCTGGTCGGCAGTGAAAAAAATGGGCGGTACGCCGATCCTCGGTATTGTGCTGGGCGTAACCCTGGTTTCACCGCAACTGATGAACGCCTATTTGCTCGGTCAGCAGGTGCCGGAGGTGTGGAACTTCGGTCTGTTCAGCATTGAGAAAGTGGGCTACCAGGCACAGGTTATTCCGGCGTTACTGGCCGGGCTGGCGCTCGGGTTTATTGAAACGCGCATGAAACGCATCGTGCCGGATTATCTGTATCTGGTGATCGTCCCGGTGTGCTCTCTGATCCTTGCAGTGTTTCTCGCGCACGCCTTTATCGGTCCGTTTGGCCGCATGATCGGCGACGGTGTCGCGTTTGCGGTCCGCCATCTGCTGACCGGCAGCTTTGCCCCGATCGGCGCGGCGTTGTTCGGCTTCCTGTACGCCCCGCTGGTGATCACCGGCGTGCATCAGACCACGCTTGCCATCGACATGCAGATGATTCAGAGCATGGGCGGCACGCCGGTATGGCCGCTGATCGCGCTGTCGAATATCGCTCAAGCCTCTGCGGTGGTGGGCATCATTATCTCCAGTCGCAAACACAACGAACGTGAAATCTCAGTCCCTGCAGCCATCTCCGCGTATCTCGGGGTCACTGAACCGGCAATGTACGGCATCAACCTGAAATACCGCTTCCCGATGCTGTGCGCGATGATCGGCTCCGGTCTCGCCGGACTGCTGTGCGGCCTGAACGGAGTGCTGGCAAACGGGATTGGCGTCGGCGGTTTGCCGGGCATCCTCTCTATCCAGCCGACCTACTGGCAGGTATTTGGCATGGCGATGGTCATTGCGATTGTTATCCCAATGATACTGACCTCATTTGTTTACCAGCGTAAATACCGTCTGGGCACATTACAAATTATCTAACTTTTCTTCGGGGCGCAGTTGCGCCCCAGCGTATTTCCAGGAAACAACCATGACTATTCCACACTGGTGGCAAAACGGCGTTATCTATCAGGTTTACCCCAAGAGTTTTCAGGACACCACCGGCAGCGGCACCGGCGATTTACGCGGCGTGACCCAGCGTCTCGACTATCTGCAAAAGCTGGGCGTCGATGCCATCTGGCTGACGCCGTTCTATATTTCGCCGCAGGTTGATAACGGCTACGACGTCGCGGATTACCTGTCTGTCGATCCGGCCTACGGTACGCTGGAAGATTTTGACGAACTGGTGGCGCAGGCGAAAGCGCGCGGTATCCGTATTATTCTCGATATGGTGTTTAACCACACCTCAACCCAGCATGCGTGGTTTCGTGAGGCGCTGGATAAAGACAGCCCGTATCGCCAGTTTTATCTCTGGCGTGACGGTACGCCAGATAGTACACCGAACAACTGGCGTTCCAAATTTGGCGGCAGCGCCTGGGGCTGGCACGCCGCAAGCGAGCAGTATTATCTGCACCTCTTTGCTCCTGAACAGGCAGACCTGAACTGGGAGAACCCGGCGGTACGCGCCGAGCTGAAAAAAGTGTGCGAATTCTGGGCCGATCGCGGCGTGGACGGATTGCGCCTCGACGTGGTGAATCTTATCTCTAAAGATCAGAGCTTCCCGAACGATCCCGACGGCGATGGACGGCGTTTTTATACCGATGGCCCGCGCGCACATGAATTTTTACGCGAGATGAACCGCGATGTCTTCACGCCACGCAACCTGATGACGGTGGGAGAAATGTCATCCACTACGCTGGAACATTGCCAGCAATACGCCGCACAAGATGGTAGTGAGTTGTCGATGACCTTTAACTTTCACCACCTGAAAGTGGATTACCCCAACGGTGAGAAGTGGACGTTAGCCAAACCCGATTATGTCGCGCTGAAAACCCTGTTCCGCCACTGGCAGCAGGGCATGCACAATCAGGCCTGGAACGCGCTGTTCTGGTGTAACCACGACCAGCCGCGCATCGTGTCGCGTTTTGGCGACGAAGGTAATTACCGCGTGCCGGCCGCTAAAATGCTGGCGATGGTGCTGCATGGCATGCAGGGCACGCCCTATATCTACCAGGGGGAAGAGATCGGCATGACCAATCCGCACTTCAGCCAAATTACCGATTATCGCGATGTGGAAAGCCATAACATGTTTGCCGAACTGAACGGTCAGGGGCGAGATGCCAACGAATTGCTGGCGATCCTCGCCAGTAAATCCCGCGATAACAGCCGCACGCCGATGCAGTGGGATGCCAGCCAACACGCGGGCTTCACCAAGGGCGAGCCGTGGATCAATCTGTGTGACAACGCGGCGGAGATCAACGTGGCGGCAGCGCTGAACGATACCGACTCGGTGTTCTATGCCTATCAGAGGCTGATCGCACTGCGCAAAACGGAGCCGGTTATCACCTGGGGCGACTATCAGGATCTGTTACCGGACAGCCCGCACATATGGTGCTATCAGCGCGAGTGGCAAGGGCAGCGACTGCTGGTCATTGCCAATCTGAGCGATGCCTTCCAACGCTGGCAGCCGCCCCATACCGGGGGAAACTGGCAGGTGCTGATGCACAACTATGCCGAGGTCGCCAGCCAACCCGCAGACATGACGCTACGTCCTTTCGAAGCCGTCTGGTGGGTGCAAAAATAGCTTGCAATTGGTTTTGAGCCCGGTACGTATAGCGCTATCGGGCTTCAATGCTGACACTGCATTTACCTTCCTGTTTTTGTTGAATAATTAATCAGATTTTTCTTGCCACAATTTACAATCGCTGTACTGCCCGTCATCTGTACGCTCCGATTTTTACTTTGCGCTACATCAAATAAATCGTAAACATCCTTGATGCAAATCACTACATATAGAACTTAAAATGCACGCCGACCCAATATGTTGTATTAATCGACTACAATTGCTACAACTACAGTGCACCGCTTTACGGTGAAATTGTGGATAAAGTGGGTCAGGATTGCGGGAAGTCATTGGCAATAGAGATGAATAAAGCCATGGCCGCTTCCCCAACCTCTGTGGATAACCTGTTCTTATAAATATGGAGTGATCATGACACCGCATGTGATGAAACGAGATGGCTGTAAAGTGCCGTTTAAATCAGAGCGCATCAAAGAAGCCATTCTGCGTGCAGCTAAAGCAGCGGGAGTCGATGACGCAGATTACTGTGCCACCGTCGCAGAAGTCGTTAGTAGCCAGATGAATGAGCGCAGCCAGGTCGATATCAACGAGATCCAGACAGCGGTAGAAAACCAGCTGATGTCTGGTCCGTACAAACAACTCGCCCGTGCGTACATCGAATATCGCCACGACCGTGATATACAGCGTGAAAAGCGTGGCCGTCTGAACCAGGAAATTCGTGGTCTGGTTGAGCAAACCAACTCTGCTCTGCTGAACGAAAACGCCAACAAAGACAGCAAAGTGATCCCGACCCAGCGTGACCTGCTGGCCGGTATCGTCGCCAAACACTATGCGCGTCAGCACCTGCTGCCGCGTGATGTCGTCCAGGCGCACGAGCGTGGTGATATTCACTATCACGATCTCGACTACTCTCCGTTCTTCCCAATGTTTAACTGCATGCTGATCGACCTGAAAGGCATGCTGACGCAGGGCTTTAAGATGGGTAACGCGGAGATTGAGCCGCCAAAATCCATCTCGACCGCGACCGCCGTCACTGCACAAATCATCGCGCAGGTTGCCAGCCACATTTATGGCGGCACCACCATTAACCGTATTGACGAAGTTCTCGCGCCGTTCGTCACCGAGAGCTTTAATAAGCACCGTAAAACCGCTGAAGAGTGGCAGATCCCGGATGCCGACGGCTATGCGCATTCTCGTACCGAGAAAGAGTGCTATGACGCATTCCAGTCCCTTGAGTATGAAGTGAATACCCTGCATACCGCCAACGGTCAGACGCCATTCGTCACCTTTGGTTTTGGCCTGGGGACCAGCTGGGAATCACGTTTGATCCAGCAATCCATTCTGCGTAACCGCATCGCGGGACTGGGTAAAAATCGTAAAACCGCCGTCTTCCCGAAACTGGTGTTCGCCATTCGCGACGGTCTGAACCACAAGTTCGGCGATCCAAACTACGACATCAAACAGCTGGCGCTGGAGTGCGCAAGCAAGCGTATGTATCCGGACATCCTGAACTACGATCAGGTAGTGAAAGTCACCGGTTCGTTCAAAACGCCGATGGGCTGCCGTAGTTTCCTCGGTGTCTGGGAAAACGAGAACGGCGAACAGGTTCACGACGGGCGTAACAACCTCGGCGTAATCAGCCTCAACCTGCCGCGTATCGCGCTGGAAGCGCACGGTGATGAAGCCACCTTCTGGAAACTACTCGACGATCGCCTGGTGCTGGCGCGTAAAGCGCTGATGACCCGCATTGCGCGTCTGGAAGGTGTGAAAGCCCGCGTTGCGCCAATCCTGTATATGGAAGGCGCCTGCGGCGTGCGTCTGAAAGCGGACGATGATGTGTCTGAAATCTTTAAAAATGGTCGCGCATCCATCTCTCTGGGTTACATCGGCATTCATGAAACCATTAACGCGCTGTTTGGTGACAAACATCTGTACGACAGCGAGGAGCTGCGCGCCAAGGGTATCGCCATTGTGGAACGTCTGCGTCAGGCGGTCGACCAGTGGAAAGACGAGACCGGCTACGGCTTCAGCCTGTACAGCACGCCGAGCGAAAACCTGTGCGACCGTTTCTGCCGTCTTGATACCGCCGAGTTTGGTGTGGTGCCAGGCGTTACCGACAAAGGTTACTACACCAACAGCTTCCACCTTGACGTGGAGAAAAAGGTTAACCCGTACGACAAAATCGATTTCGAAGCGCCGTACCCGCCGCTGGCAAGCGGAGGCTTCATTTGCTACGGCGAATACCCGAATATTCAGCACAACCTGAAAGCACTGGAAGACGTCTGGGATTACAGCTACCAGCACGTGCCGTATTACGGGACCAACACGCCAATTGATGAATGCTACGAGTGCGGCTTTACCGGTGAGTTCGAGTGCACCAGCAAAGGCTTTACCTGCCCGAAATGTGGTAACCACGACGCCGCGCGCGTGTCGGTCACCCGCCGCGTCTGCGGTTATTTAGGCAGCCCGGACGCCCGTCCGTTTAACGCCGGTAAGCAGGAAGAAGTGAAACGCCGCGTTAAGCATTTGGGTAACGGGCAGATAGGTTAATCCGCTGTTACGTTAATGCCCGGTGGCGCTGCGCTTACCGGGCCTACGGACCGCACTCTTATTGTAGGCCGGGTAAGCGCAGCGCCACCCGGCATGGTTACAAGCTATGAACTTTCACCAATACTATCCCGTCGACATCGTTAACGGCCCCGGCACCCGCTGCACGCTGTTTGTGTCCGGGTGCGTGCATGAATGTCCCGGTTGCTATAACAAAAGCACCTGGCGGCTCAATTCCGGCAAGCCATTTACCAAAGAGATGGAAGACAAGATCATTGCCGATCTGAACGATACGCGAATCAAACGTCAGGGGATCTCGCTCTCCGGCGGCGATCCGCTGCATCCGCAAAACGTGCCGGATATCCTGAAACTGGTACAGCGCGTTCGCGCTGAGTGCCCCGGCAAAGATATCTGGGTGTGGACCGGCTACAAGCTCGATGAACTCAACGCCGCGCAAATGCAGGTGGTCGATCTCATCAACGTACTGGTCGATGGCAAATACGTGCAGGATCTTAAAGACCCGGCGCTGATCTGGCGCGGCAGCAGCAACCAGGTCGTACATCATTTGCGTTGATCGCTAAAGCCGTTTGTTTGCATCGAGATAAACGGCCGAATGTTCTCGCTTGCCGACCGCGACAACAAACACGGTCACAACCTCATCCCGAACCTGGTACACCAGACGATAGCCGGACGATTTAAGCTTAATTTTATAGCAATCTGGAAGACCGTTTAAACGGGCAGAGTCAATTCTGGGGTTCAACAACACGTCGGCCAACTTCTTCTTAAACTGAGCCTTCACCGTATCACCCAGTTTATGCTACTCTTTTAAGGCTCTCGGGTCGAATTCCAGTTCATAAGTCATCCAGACTAACCTTGATTCCTTTTTGCGGGCTGGCCAGCCTCTCCCGGACTGTCTGAATCAGTGTATCTTCGCTGTCGCTAACGGTGACGGTTTTCACTGGCATGCGCCCCGTTTCCGCGACGTACTGAAACAGTAATCGCACAGCTTCCGTTGGAGTAATGTTCAGTTTTTCCAGCACGGCATAAGCCTCATTTTTGAGTTTGTCATCCAGACGGACGTTCAGCGTGGCCATTATGCCTCCAGTAGAATCGAATGTGTAATGCAGTTTAGCATTACATACGCATTACATCGAATTCTGGATAACGCCTCTCAAAAACGACTGACACACTCCATGGCGACGGTTTTGAACTCGGTGAAATTCCGGCATGCGCAGAGCCGCGTCATGGCGCGTTCACGCAGGAAGGTGACGAAAATATCGTAGATCGCCATCGCTTCTTCGTACTCGCTTTTACTAATGGCGAGCAGGAAGATCACGTGCGCCGTTTCATCGCCCCATGCAATACCCTGCGGGGCGAGGATGGTGTAGACCACCGTTTTCTTTGCCAGCAGACCGAGGGCGTGCGGCAGCGCGATGCCATCACCCAGCATAGTGCTGACGATGGCCTCACGTTCAACCACCGAATCAAGAAACTCCGCGTCGACAAAGCCTTCATCCTGCAACTGATGGCATAACGTTTTGAACAGCGTCTGCTGATCCATGGTGCCGTCGATCACGCGAAAGTGGGCAGCATCGAAAAACTTGTTCAGCATCCACGGGCGGGTTCTGTCCACCAGCACCAGTTTGCCAATTTGCTCGAGTTGATAATCGGTCGGAAACGGCGCAATCATCGCTACAGGCTTATCTTTTTCACCGATCCGCGCGGTAGAGATAACAAAATCTTCGCTAATGCTTTCCCGCTGTTCGTAGTCGCGCAACGTGACGGTATCGACGATTTCAATCTGCGGATACTTACGCGCCAGCACCGCTTCAATCATCCGCGCCATCGCATTTCCAGCATCGCATACCAGCAGAACTTTCGGCTGTCTCTGGTAACCGATGTTGTAACTACGTTCCAGCCCCACGCCAATATGCAGGACCAGAAAGCCAATCTCATTTTCACTGATGGTATACGGCGTATATTTCCCCCATCCCGAGACGGCGGCCAGCGTCATATCCCATGCCATCGGGTAGTGCTGTTTAATATTTTCCAGCAACGGATTAGGGATCATTATCTGGTAACGCACGCGGGTGATCATCGTCTTAATATGCGTCAGCAGATCGGCATGCAACTGTTTGTCATTCAACAGGTTGTAGTTGTATTGAGTATTGATAAAACGCAGGATGTAATTAACCAGCGCTTCGTCATCATCCGCATTGATGGCGCTGGGGGCGATCTCTTGAACCTGACGGGCGGCGATGTGCACCTGTAGCCAATTCTCTTCGAAAACAGAAAGCGGTTTGTCTGCCAGCCGGTGCAGAACCGCCGCAATCTCACGCGCGGCCAGGCACACCGCCTGTTCAGTTTCTTCAGCGGCAAACTCCGGCAATGGATACCCTTCACTAATCCGCCGTACCGCCACCGCGCAGTACAAGCGTAAAAACAGCTCGCCCTCGTCGGTCAAACGAATATGAAAACGAGCAAAAATGTCCTGTAAAACAGGCTCTAGCTGCTCAGGGATCCCGGCATTCAGCGCCTCCTGCATCACTAACGGGTGCTGCGGATCCTGCTGTGCCAGCGTCCACAACAGATCGGTCAAACAGGCGCGGATCGCCATCTCGCTGCCAAACAATTTCATGCCGTGACGGGGACGCGTTTCCAGCGTCAGACGATAACGTTGCAAGTGTTCACGGACTTCGGCCATATCGTTTTGCAGCGTCGCACGACTGATAAACCATTCATCAGCTAAATCTTCAAGCTTTAGCGAAAAGGCCGACGTCAGAAAACGGACCACCAGCCAGTGTACCCGCTCCTGGCTGGTTCGCGGGATGCGCAGCAACGTTTCAGGCTGCTGCGTTTGCAGAGAGTGATAACTTGCCGGGTCGTCAATTTTGAGCTGATAACCGCTGCCCCGGCTGAGGACAAACTGCGCGCCGTACTGAGTAAGCAGCGCGTTTAGCGCAGTGATATCCGCCCGTACGGTGCGTGTAGAAACCGACAACCGCTGCGCCAGCTCATCCTGTGGAAGCGCTTCGTTTTGCAACATATCAAACAGCTGTGCTAAACGTTGGTTGGGGAATCGCACGTCAGTCTCCTCATCTGTCAGTTAGCCTATGCAAGCCCGGGTCATCGCCATCAGCTGGCGCACGTCGTCCGGGCGGGTGTTACCACTCACCTTATCAATAATCGAACTATAGATGTGAGGAATGATTTTGCTCACTCCGGCATCCAGGGCGATCTGCAGGATTTCAGTAAAATTATCCAGATCGATACCCCCGGTAGGCTCCAGCCAGAAGTCATGCCGGGCACAGGCCTGCGCGACGGCGATGTACTCGTCACGGCATTTCAGGCCGCCCATCGGGAAGTATTTAATCGAGCTACCGCCCATATCTTTGAGCAGCGCAATCGCGGTTTCTACCGGCACAATGCCGTCCGGCGTCTGGCTGCTCAGCGGACCGGTGGAGATTTTCACCATCCCCGGCGTACCCGTTGGCGAGACCAGACCGTTGACTACCGTCTCCTGCTGGCCCAGCAGCGCCCGACTGGTCGCCACGCCGGTAAAGACCTGATTAACATGCTGCGGCTGTACCTGACGAGAGATCTCACTGACCATCGCCGACTGGTTTGGGTCGCCGGCCCCCAATCCCACGGAGAGCGCATTGTCGATAAGCGCTGCGTATTCACGCATATCCGCGACCGCGCTTGCGACATCCGGGTAATTTTTTGACAACACGCCGACCAGCACGTGTCCTTCCGCCGCCGCGTAAATATCCCGCGCATTTTCTTTAGAGCCTGCCAGCACGTTCAGGCAGACGCGGTCGCGATAAAAGTTAGGGGTCAGTTTCATGCGTTTTTCTCCTGCGAAATCACTTCACCAATTCGACGGGCCACAATTTCCAGCTGCGCGCGATCCACGCTGCGCACATCGGCTTCGATAATGCCTTCGTTGGCTTTGTACCCACGGAAGTAAATCGCGTACTCGCCGTGTTTCAGGGCTTCAACCAGTTCGCCCGTGGCGATACCAGTTACCGCTTCATCAAACTTAATTTCGGTACGGGCGATGTCGCGCCCTGCGCTGTCCCACACCACGCGGGCGCTGACGCCATTAAAGGAATTTAGCGCATTAATGAACGGCGTCATTTTCTCGACCATCTCCGCACCGCTCTCTTTCTGCGCGTTCAGATACAGTTCGATAGCGCAGGTCAGGCCAAGAATCCCCTCTTTGCCCACCTTCATCGCCCGGCCGATCCCCGCCGTCTGGCGTTTCACCCACTCAACATACTGGGTTTTGCCAATCACCAGTCCACTGGTTGGCCCTTCAATCGCCTTTGCGCCGCTATAAATCACCAGATCCGCACCAAGGCGGTAGTAGCACTGCAAATCTTCTTCCGCCGCCGCATCCACGATCAGCGGCAGGTTATGCGTGCGCGCCACCACCGCGGCCTGCTCCACGCTGAGCATGCTTTTCTGTACGCAGTGGTGAGATTTGATATACAGAATCGCCGCCGTGCGCGGTGTAATGGCTGCCGCCAGCTGTGCCGCGGAACATTCATTGGCATAGCCCGCTTCCACCAGCTTGCCGCCGCCAAGCGCCACCATGGTGCCAACCGGGGCACCAAAGTTGACGTTGTGGCCTCTGGGCAGCACGATTTCGTTGTTCTCGATAGGCGTAACGTGCAGATTCTCCAGCAACCAGTCGCTGTCTTTCACCAGCACCGCAGCCACCGACTGGGCGATTCCCGCCGATGCGCAGGAGACGACGGTCGCCCCTTCCACGTCCAGCAATTTCGCGATGTAGTCGCCGGTTTTATTGACCAGATCTTTCATTTCGAAGTACTGATTCATCCCCGCCATCGCCGCTTCAACCACTTCTGGTCGCGGCGTGGAAACGCCGAGCGCCGTCATGCGGCCTGATGTGTTAATCACCTGTTTTAAATTGTATTTCTCAAAAATCGAAGGCATGTTCCGCGCTCCCTTGTTCGGTCATATAGCCCTTGCCCGCACGTATTGCGGCAAGCGGCACCAGCATTTGTTCAGCCTGCAGGCTGTCGTTTTCAGCATCTACCAGCACGGTTGGCTGGCGCTTAAGCGTAAAGAGGGTTAAATCGGCATCCAGACCAGGCTGCAGTCGCCCTTTCTGTTTCAGGCGCAGGCCGTCAGCGGCATTGGCGGTCACGCACTCAATGACCTGTGGGAGCGACATCCCCATGGCGAGAAATTTCGACATCACATTCGCCAGGGAATACACCGGACCGCTGATACGGTTGCGGCAATAAATATCGGAGCTGATGGTGTGCGGCAAAATACCCAGTTCGATAGCGCGTTTTGCCACCGCAAAGCTCAGGCTGGCGGTGCCATGCCCAACGTCCAGACGCACGCCGCGTTGCAGCGCCCGCGTGACAGATGCGCGCAGCTCGCCCTGCGGCGTCAGAATGCGGTTCGGCTTACCGTTGTAGCAGTGGGTAATAATATCGCCCGCACTCAGGCGTTCGGCGATCTCATCGAGATTCGGTGGGTTGTTGCCAATGTGCACCATCAGCGGCAGGTCGCCGTTCTCTGTTTGCATCGCTTTGGCACGATCCAGCGGCGTGATGCCGTTTTCACCTACCACGCTGCTGCTCATGCGTGCCTTCAGGCCGACAATAAAATCAGGGTGGCGTTTCACCGCCTCTCGCACCGCATCAGCGTCAATATTGGCCATGTTAGCCAGCTCGTTCTGGGCGATAAGCCCAACGCGGGAGATGTTCAGCAGCGCATACACTTCCGTCGCCGCTTCTCGGGTCAGGGTGTAAAAATCGTCGATATCATCCGCCCCGGTACTGCCCGCATCCACCACCGTGGTAACGCCAGTCGCAATACCGACGCTGTCCGGCTGGTCATGATAAATCGGGGATTTCGGGTAACAGTGAACGTGGGAATCAATCCAGCCTGCGCTGACGTAGCACTCGCCGCCCAGCTCAATGGTTTTCAGCGCCGGGCCATCAACTTCGCCCAACGCCGCGATCTTGCCGTCTTTCAGCGCAATATCGCTCACCGTATCGTCAACGAGGCGCGCACCGCGCAGGAGTAAATCAAACATCGCTCTCTCCTTTGCCGGATGGCGGCGTAACCGCCTTATCCGGCCTACAAATCAACAGTTAGCTAATGGCAATAGGGAAGATGGAACCCAGGATCATTGCCCCAAGGATCGCCCCGCCGGTGATCGGTTTTTGCCACAGATAAAACAGCAGCGCACCCGCCAGAGAACCGATTCCGATAGGAATAGAAGCCGTCATCGCGCTGAGGATAATCAATGGCCCGAGGAAGCGGCCGGAGGCGTTACCGGCCCCCATCATGACGTCCGCTCCGTAAGTTGAATCGCTCTGGTTGATGGTGAACTTACGCGCCAGAATGATGATGTAGCCAATCGCCAGGCCAATCACCAGGCCGGTGACCAAAGAGGCGGCAAAGTTGGCGACCGGGAAGATAATGCCCGCGCCCAGCAGCAGCGCCGGAACACCTAACCCAACCCCGGTCTGAATCGCCCCGCCGATATCCAAAATCCCCACCAGCGAACCTTCAATGATGCGGGCAAACAGGAAACTTGCGCCAAATGCCGCCACCGCGCCGTAAGAGCCGGTGTCCATTCCCGCCTTTAGCATCGCCACAAAAGCGACTTCGTTAAATGCGCCGATACCGTACAGGTAGTACATGTGCGTTCCGGCAAAGACGCCAGAGGAGAGCAGGCCAACGAAGATCGGGAACGACCAGTCAGCGAACCAAAAACCTTTATTCTGTTCCATGATGACCTCCGTTATTTGCCGCTGAGCGAGTTGTGGATAAGTTCCAACCAGTTCGGCACGGTCAGATGGAAGGACTCGATCATCTTCATGTCGAAGCCGCGGAAGAAGCCGCTCAGGACAAACAGTGCGACGATAGCCACCATCATGACTTTGGTAACGTGGTTCCAGCCGCTTTCTTCAACGCCTTTGCCGATCAGAATACCAAGGACCAGACCCGGAACGGCGTTGCCCATAATCAGTTGCGCCGCGCCGCCAAAAACGGTGGCCCAGAAGCCGGATTTCTTACCGGCGTCGATCGCCGCCAGCCAGAAGATCACCGGCATCACGGTATTAACCAGCAGGTTAGCCGCAGGCACCAGCACCTTGACGGCGGTAACCTGCAGCGCTTCCGGTACGGATGACGCGGTGAGGTTCAGGAAGGTCACGACAATCATCCCGATAACGCCACAGGCAATCGCCATGCGTTTGGGATCGTGTAGCGTTTCACCAACGTTGCGGTTTTTAACCATCAGCGCGGCGGCACCCCAGTTGGGAATGATGCGATGGTCGACATCCTGCGTGAACGCCCCCGCCGCAACGGAAGAAGCCCAGGCGTTAAAGAAGAAGCCCAGGCCGAACGAGAAGTGAGAAGCCGGATCCCCTTCGCAGGAATTCAGTTCTCCCAGAGTACGAAACGCGCCCATCCCTTGAGTGGTAGGCGCATGAAACATGCGTGCAGCCCCAGCGCCGACACCGACGCCAACCAGGCCACCAATGATGAGCGATTTTATTAATATTATCAGGAACATATTTATGCCTTTTAATAAAGAATCAGCGTTGCGTAACGAAATCCACCTTGTCGAGATTGATGGCAGTCACGTTGACGGTCACATCCAGCTCCACGCTGAAGGTGCGTCTTTCCCGGCGCAGAAAGAGGAATAAAAACGCCTCTTTGCGCACCGTTTCACGCGCTTGAACAACCTGCACATCCTGTGGCTCAATACGCAGTAAGATATGCGGCGACGCTTTCATCACCGCAGCCTGAACGTGGTTCAGGGCATCGGCAAAGGCGCGCGCTTTGGCCTCGCCCTTGCCAGTGACTCTCACCGTGGTGGTGAATTGCTCTTTCATACTTAAGCGCCGTGTTTCTTTTGCCAGGCCTGCACCAGGCGTTCACCGAGCTCTTCTTTATCCATAAAACCGAATCCCAGCACGTTGCAACCTTCGTTGATGGCCGTTACGCCTTCATCAACCGAGCGCATGCCATATTTCGCCTTGTAGCCGTATTTGGTCTGTGCGGTAATCGCCCCTGCCCCGCCACTGCCGCAAAACGAGATACCAAAGGTGGCGTTTTCCGCTTTCATTACGTCACCCAGCTTCATGTCAGCCGCCACGCCCGGTACCACAACCGCACGGCCACCCGCTTTCTCAACGCCTGCCGCCACTTTCTGGCCTTTACCCAGACGATCGCCAATCACTACGGTAATCTGTTCCATCTTTTGCTCCTTAAAGGTTGTCTTTCGCGACTTCGAAGTGCACCGACAGCAGCCAGGCCTCTTCCTCGGGAAGATTGCCAAACTCAGCGACCACGTCGCGGGCAAGCGCCATTGATTCGGCAGAAATTTCATCAAATAAGCTGGCATCGACTTCTGGTAAGGGTTCACCCGTTATCGAGCGGTGCGCCATGGCGCGAACATGCGACGTCAGCATCTGTTCCTGTACGGCGTTGGGAATAATGTGGCGTTCACGCAGCAAGGCATATACCTGCGCCAGCATGCGGTCGGCCAGTTCCACCGATTCCCCCATGTCATTCATTACAGCTCCGTTATTCACTCGTCTTACCCCACTAATGGCTCTGAGGGTAAATTAGCGGTGGGGGTTAAAAGTTTGTAGCGAGTTGTTTTCCACTTCGAAGTGGAAAGGGGGTCAGCGATAGTGATCTGTGCCGCAAAAAAAGCGGGATTCGCAATTTATCACTGGAAGAATGTGATTGAGATCGCAAGAGTGAGCCGCAAAATGGCAGGAAATGCGAACAATGAATGGGCGATAAAAATGAAAAAATGTGATGGGGATAGCGTTTACTTATGGGGCGTGCAGTAGCGGGGGATTTTATCCGGCCTACGGGTATGCAGGCCGGATAGCGCAGATTAGCGGAACTTCTTGTGGTTTTCGTTGCGCGTGGTTTTCAGCTCTTCCGCAACGGCTTTCGCCTCTTTGACTTTACCTTCGTTCGCCAGCTTAAGCGCACCATCAATTTGGCCGATCAGCGTGTCAAAACCGTGGCGGAAATCCTTCATCTCCGGGCTGTCCGGGGATTTGTTTTCCAGCTTCGGCGGCGTGGCCTTTTGAGCATCCAGCGCGGCTGCACGCATTTTGGTTAACGCATCTTTCAGTTCAGTCGCATTATCCGTTTTTTCAACGATCTTCAGGTTGTCGTTGAGGATCCCCATGTCGTCTTCAAGATCGGCTGCAAACGCAGAAGAACCAAGAACCAGCGTTGAAGCCGCGACGATCGCTAACAGGTGTTTACGCATTGCTCACTTCCTTTTTTATTATTAAAAATTAACGCCTTAACGAGTATCACTGCCCGGCGATTTTCATCTCCGGTAACAATACCGAACCACATTGGATATTACTGCGCGTTTCAATATCGTTCCCCACGGTCACAATATTGCGCCACATCTCTTTTAAGTTCCCGGCGATGGTAATTTCACTCACCGGATACTGAATTTCGCCGTTTTCGACCCAGAAACCCGCCGCGCCGCGCGAGTAATCGCCGGTAATGCCGCTTACGCCCTGGCCCATCAGCTCGGTAACCACAAGGCCTGTGCCCATCTCCTTGAGCAACTGCTCGAAGCTTAGACCCTGTCCCGGAATTCGCCAGTTGTGGATCCCGCCCGCATGCCCGGTGCTCTTCAGCCCCAGCTTACGCGCAGAGTAGTTGGTCAACAGCCATTGAGTCAGCACGCCGTCTTTAATGATGTCACGGCGTTCGGTCCGTACGCCTTCGCTGTCGAACGGCGACGACGCCAGCCCTTTCAGCAGGTGCGGATGCTCTTCAATGGTCAGCCATTCCGGCAGAATTTGTTTGCCCAGTGAATCCAGCAGGAAGGTAGATTTGCGGTACACCGAACCGCCGGCAATCGCGCCGACCAGGTGTCCGAACAGTCCGGTCGCCACTTCGTTGGCGAAAATCACCGGTGCTTTCATGGTGGACAGCTTACGCGGCGACAAACGAGATAAGGTGCGGCGAGCACAGTCAGCCCCTACCCACTCCGGCGTTTGCAAATCGCCCATCGCCCGGCCAATGGTGTAGGCGTAATCGCGTTCCATATCGCCATTTTCTTCCGCGATCACACAGCTGGAAAGGGAATGACGCGTGGAGCAGTAGCCCTGCAGCATGCCGTGGCTGTTACCAAACACTTTGATGCCATAGTGGCTGTTAAAGCTGCCGCCTTCGGTATTGGTGATACGCTTATCAGCCTGCAGCGCCGCCTGTTCAGCACGAGCAGCCAGTTCGATGGCTTCATCAGGGGAAACTTCCGCCGGGTGGAACAGGTCCAGATCGGGCGCCTCAAAGGCCAGCAGTTCTTTATCTGCCACGCCTGCGCACGGATCCGGCGAAGTGTAACGTGCAATGTCCAGCGCAGCCTGCACGGTGCGTGCAATCGCCTGCGGGCTTAAATCGGTGGACGATGCGCTGCCCTTACGGTTCTGGTGGTAAACCGTAATCCCCAGTGCACCATCGCTATTGAATTCGACGTTCTCCACTTCACCATAACGGGTGCTGACGCTAATACCCGTGGTCTTGCTTACAGCGACTTCCGCGCCATCCGACTTACCTGACGCTAATTCCAGTGCCGTCGAGACTGCTTCTTCCAGAATCTTACGCTGCGCTTCAACTTGTGAGATTACTTTCATCGCAAATGCCATAATGTAGAGAGAGTTTCTCTGAAGTCTAACAGAGAACCGTTTTTCAGTGCGCATCTTAACTGGTAACATTAGCCTCTTTTTTTAAGGAGCCTGACATGACTAAGCAGCCCGAAGACTGGCTCGACGACGTTCCCGGTGATGACATCGAAGACGAAGACGATGAAATTATCTGGGTCAGTAAAAGTGAAATAAAACGTGACGCCGAGGAGTTAAAACACCTGGGTGTGGAACTGGTAAAACTGGGGAAAAACGCGCTGGATAAAATCCCGCTCGATGCGGATTTACGTGCCGCGATTGAGCTGGCCCAGCGTATTAAGATGGAAGGTCGCCGCCGCCAGCTGCAGCTGATTGGCAAAATGTTGCGCCAGCGCGATGTTGATCCTATCCGTCAGGCGCTGGACAAGCTGAAAAACCGTCACAACCAACAGGTCGTTGTCTTCCATAAGCTGGAGCAACTGCGTGACCGTATGGTTGACGGTAGCGATGAAGCCATCGAAGAAGTGATGAACCTGTGGCCTGACGCCGACCGTCAGCAACTGCGTTCGCTGGTGCGTAACGCCAGGAAAGAAAAAGCGGGCAACAAGCCGCCAAAATCTTCCCGCCAGATCTTCCAGTATCTGCGTGAACTGGCGGAAAACGAAGCCTAACCTCTTCGTCTGCCGAAAGTGCCGGATGGCGGTGCAACCACCTTATCCGGCCTACAATCCGTTGTAGGCCCGGTAAGCGTAGCGCCACCGGGCATTTTTTTACTCTTCCGCTTCTGCCTGAGCTTTCTTCGTCAGACCATCCAGCAGTTTTTGATGAATACCACCAAATCCGCCGTTACTCATCACCAGAATGTGATCGCCTGGCTGCGCGGTTTTCACCACCATATCTGCCAGGGCATCCACATCACCACTCCAGTGCGCCGGCTGAACGCAGGCTTCAGCGACTTCTGCTACCTGCCACGGAATATGCGGGGGTTGCAGCAGGAACACTTCGTCCGCACGGCCTAACGACGGCGCCAGATCATCTTTGCACAGTCCCATTTTCATGGTGTTAGAGCGAGGCTCCAGCACCGCAATAATGCGTGCCGTACCGCCAACTTTCCCGCGCAGCGCCGCAAGCGTTGCCAGAATCGCGGTTGGATGATGGGCAAAATCGTCATACACCGTCACGCCGTGCGCTTCACCACGCAGTTCAAGACGACGACGGGCGTTAATGAACGAGCCTAGCGCATTGGCTGCATCCGCAGGCACGACGCCCACGTGACGGGCTGCCGCAATCGCCATCAGGCCATTGTGCATGTTGTGTTCGCCGACCAGACCCCACTTAACTTCACCCACTTTTTCACCGTCCAGCCACACTTCCCACTCGGAAGCATCGGTAGTGAGCTTTTTCGCCTGCCAGTGACCCTGCTCGCCCACCAGCTCCTGTTCGCTCCAGCAGCCCATCGCCATCGTCTGTTTCAGATTGATGTCGTTTTCCGGGTAGATGATGCGTCCCTGGCCCGGCACGATACGCACCAGATGGTGGAACTGTTTCTGAATCGCTTTCAGATCGTCAAAGATATCTGCGTGATCGAACTCAAGGTTATTGAGGATCAGGGTACGCGGGCAGTAATGCACGAATTTAGAACGCTTATCGAAGAACGCGCAGTCGTACTCATCCGCTTCAATCACGAAGAAGTCACTTTCGCCCAGACGCGCGGAAACCTCAAAGTTACCCGGCACGCCGCCGATCACGAAGCCCGGTTTATAGCCGCAGACTTCGAGGATCCAGGTCGCCATTCCGGCGGTGGTGGTTTTGCCGTGCGTACCCGCAACCGCCAGTACCCAGCGGTCGCGCAATACAAAGTCATGCAGCCATTGCGGGCCAGACATGTATGGAATGTTCTTCTCCAGCACCGCTTCCACGCAGGGGTTACCACGGGTCATCGCATTACCGATGATCACCAGGTCCGGCTGCGGGTCGAGCTGGCTGGCATCGTAACCCTGAATCAGATCAATGCCTTGCTTCTCAAGTAAGGTACTCATCGGCGGATACACATTGGCGTCCGAACCCGTTACTTCATGACCGAGCGAGCGTGCCAGCATCGCCAGACCGCCCATGAAAGTGCCACAAATTCCCAAAATATGAATGCGCATACGTCACTATCCTTTTTTAATCTGGGGGCCATTTTACGCACATGTCTGGCAACTGAGAAACGCATTTCAGGATATTCCGTAGTTTGCTGGCGCGATTCACCTGAGCGCGATAGCTGAAATATTTGTTAATATTGTTGCGGTCGCTTTACTCCACATAAATTGCAGGGAAAGTGTTATGAAAACGTTAGGTGAATTTATTGTCGAAAAGCAGCACGAGTTTTCTCATGCTACCGGTGAACTCACTGCTTTGTTGTCGGCAATAAAGCTGGGCGCCAAGATCATCCACCGCGATATCAATAAGGCCGGTCTGGTCGATATCCTGGGTGCCAGCGGTGCAGAGAACGTGCAGGGAGAGGTGCAACAAAAACTCGATCTGTTCGCAAACGAAAAACTGAAAGCTGCACTGAAGGCACGCGACATCGTGGCGGGAATTGCCTCAGAAGAAGAAGATGAAATTGTCGTCTTTGAAGGCTGTGAACACGCAAAATACGTTGTGCTAATGGATCCGCTGGATGGCTCATCCAACATCGATGTTAACGTCTCTGTCGGTACGATTTTCTCTATTTATCGCCGCGTAACCCCCGTCGGCACGCCGGTCACGGAAGAGGATTTCCTGCAGCCGGGCAACAAGCAAGTTGCTGCGGGCTACGTGGTTTATGGTTCTTCCACCATGCTGGTGTACACCACCGGCTGTGGCGTGCACGCCTTCACCTACGATCCTTCTCTGGGCGTATTCTGCCTCAGCCAGGAACGTATGCGCTTCCCGGCGAAAGGTAGCACGTACTCCATTAACGAAGGCAACTACATTAAATTCCCGAATGGCGTGAAGAAATACATTAAATTCTGTCAGGAAGAAGATAAGTCAACCCAGCGCCCGTACACTTCGCGCTACATTGGCTCTCTGGTTGCCGATTTCCATCGCAATCTGCTGAAAGGCGGGATCTATCTGTACCCAAGCACCGCCAGCCACCCGCAAGGGAAACTGCGTCTGCTGTACGAATGCAACCCAATGGCCCTGCTGGCTGAGCAAGCCGGCGGCAAGGCGAGCGACGGTAAAAATCGTATTCTGGATATCATCCCGGAAAGCCTGCACCAACGCCGCTCCTTCTTCGTGGGTAACGACCATATGGTTGACGATGTAGAGCGCTTTATCCGCGAGTTCCCGGACGCATAAGCGCAACATCCGGCCTACAGCACGTTGTAGGCCGGATAAGCGAAGTGCCATCCGGCACAATGCGATGATATTGCCGGATGGCGGCTTCGCCTTATCAGGCCTACGTTCGGTTAGGCTGTCTGTAGCTTAAATACGGCCATGGCTTCGATTAGCGCTGAAGACTGCTCTTCCAGCGAGCGGGTAGCCGCTGATGACTGCTGTACCAGCGCCGCATTTTGCTGCGCCGTTTCATCCATCTGAATCACCGCAATATTCACCTGCTCAATGCCGCGACTCTGTTCCTGGGACGCACTGGCAATTTCACGCATCAGTTTGGTCATACGCATGACCTCGGTCGCAATCTCATCCATGGTTTCACCCGCCTGCTGCGCCAGTTCACTTCCCTCACCCACATGCGTATGGGAATCGCTGATCAATGTACGGATCTCTTTTGCCGCCTCGGCGCTCCGGCTGGCAAGATTGCGTACTTCCCCTGCTACCACCGCAAAACCACGGCCTTGCTCACCCGCGCGCGCCGCTTCAACGGAGGCGTTAAGCGCAAGGATATTGGTCTGGAAAGCAATACCGTCAATCACACTGAGGATATCGGCAATTCGGCTGGAGCTACCGGAAATATCGCGCATTTTTTCAATTACATAACACACCATCTCACTGCCCCTATCGGCGGTATCCGATACCGATTTTGCCAGCTGATGCGCCTGCTCCGCGTTCTGCGCATTCTGTTTCACGGTCGCGGTGAGTTCTTCCATACTGGCGGCGGTCTGTTCCAGCGACGTGGCGGTGGATTCTGTACGTTGTGCCAGATGCTGGTTCCCGGCCGTCAGTTCACGACTGCCAATATCAATTTGCGAGCTGGCATCGCGTACGCGTTGTACTGAGTCGCCCAGCGCATGGCGCATGTTATCCATTGCCGCGTTCAGGCGGTTGAATTCGGCGCTGGCCGATAACGCGCTAACAGGCGACAAATCCCCCGTCGCCAGACGTTCCAGTTGCTCCACTATGCTATCCAGCGGTTTAAGAAACTTATTTCGCAGCATAAACCAAATGACCGCCAGCAACACAATGGCAGCCAACATGGCAGCACTCATAATACCGTGATAAACCAAAGAGTTAATAACGCGGGTAGCGGCATAAAGCCCCATACCGCCGGTCAGCAACAGAAGAAACGTCAGCAAAGACAATAACACCAACAAACTTGATCGAATTGAAAGGGATTTTGGCATCGTTATATTTCCGGTTGTAGGGTTAAAACAGACCTGTACAGAACCTATCGACTACAACCGGAAAAAGTTTAGGTATTTAAATGTTTTGTGCAAAATCATGATGTTACTTTGGTGTTGCCGCCGTACCCACTCGGGTTACCGACGAGCTCTGACGATTTTCCCAAAGCACCGTCAGACCGCGTTGTAACGCTATAAAAATAAACAATAAAATGCCAATCGCGATCTTCGTCCACCAGGAACTTAATGTGCCATCAAAATTAATGTAGGTCTGGATCAGCCCCTGAATGGCAACGCCAAACAACGTCCCTAACACCGTACCGACCCCACCACTTAGCAGCGTTCCGCCAATCACCACTGAGGCAATCGCATCCAGCTCAACGCCAACGCCCGCCAGCGCATAACCCGCCTGGGTGTAAATGGAAAAGACAATGCCGGCCAGCGTAGCAAGCCCGGTAGACAGCATATAAATGCGGATCGTTGTGCTGCGAGTAGAAATGCCCATCAGGTTAGCAGAGGTGGCGTTGCCGCCAATGGCGTAAACCTGATTACCAAAGCGCGTACGATGCGCAAGGAAGATGCCAATCACCACCACGCCCAGCATTAACAACCCCATCGCGCTCAGGCGACCGCCGCCAGGAATTTTCCATGCCAGGCTTGAGAGCGTGTCATAGATCGGATGGTTAATTGGGATCGACTCTTCAGAGACCAGATAGCTGACGCCGCGCAGGAAGAACATTCCCGCCAGTGTAATAATGAATGCCGGGATCTTCAGCGCATCAATCAGTAGCCCCATAAACGCGCCAAACGCGCAGCCCATTGCCAGAATCAAAGGAAACGCCAGCAGTGGCGAAATCCCCCAGTAACCAATCGCCTTTGCTAAAAATACCCCCGTAAAGGCAATCACCGACCCGACGGAAAGATCAATCCCCCCGGAGAGAATGACGAAAGTCATGCCCACGGCAATAATCCCTAAAAAAGCGTTATCGGTCAGGATATTGCAAATCACCCGGGTGGAAGCAAAAGCCGGGAATTGCGTCAGGCAGTAAAGGTAGCCCAGCACAAACACGCCGAGGGTGATCATCAGCGGTAAATTACGTTTTATCATGACCGCGCACTCCTTTTATCAGGCTGATAAAGCGTTGTGACTGCACGACCAGCACGCACAACACCACGATGGCTTTGACCACCTGATTCAGTTCCGGCTGGAAGCCCGACAGCAAAATCCCGGTGTTCATCCCCTGAATGATCAACGCGCCAATTACCGATAGCAGCAGGTTAAAGCGCCCGCCCATCAGCGAGCCACCGCCAATAACCACCGCCAGGATGGCATCCAGCTCCAGCCATAATCCGGCGTTATTGGCATCTGCCCCACGAATATCCGCCGTGACGATAATACCGGCGATAGCCGCACACAGGCCGCTCAGCACATAAGTGAGCATCACAATGATGCGGGTATTCACCCCGGCGTTTTTCGCCGCACGAATGTTAATGCCCACCGCTTCAATGAACATGCCCAGCGCCGTTTTACGCGTTAGCAGCCAAAAGGCGACCAGCGTCAGCAGCGCGATAATCACCGGCGTGGGGAACAGTAACAGCGAGCCGCTGCCAAACCACGACAGCTCGGGCGAGTTGAAAGTGACGATCTGCCCGGAAGTGATAAGCTGCGCCACTCCACGCCCGGCCACCATCAGGATAAGTGTCGCAACAAACGGCTGGATCTTGAGGATTGCCACCAGAATCCCGTTCCACAACCCGGCCAGAATGCCGGAGCCTAAGGCGGCAAACAGCACCACCGGCAGACTGTGCCCGGCCACCGTCATCGCCGCGGTGGTCGCCCCTGCAATAGCCATCACCGCGCCAACGGAAAGATCGATGCCGCCAGTGGCAATCACCAGCGTCATACCAATCGCCAGCAGCGCCACGGGAGCGGCACGGTTGAGAATATCAATCGGGCTACCAAACAGCCGACCATCCTGCAAAACCACCTGGTAGAAGTGCGGGGCCACCAGGCTGTCGACCAGCAGCACCAGCAGTAGCGCCACCAGTTGCGGCATACCTTTTGGCCAACGGAACCGTCGTTTCGCGGTGTTGGATTGAGGGAGAGATTGAGGCATCACCATAGTCTCCTTAGGCCGCAATGGCATTCATGATCGCCGGTACGGACAGTTCAGCCAGTGGGATCTCGGCTACCTGTTTGCGATCGCGCATAATAATGACCCGATCGGCATAACCCACTAACTCTTCCAGTTCGGATGAAATCACCAGCAGCGCCAGACCATCCGCGCACAGCGTTTCGATCAGTCGGATAATCTCCGCATGCGCGCCGACGTCGATCCCGCGCGTGGGTTCATCGAGGATCAGGAACTGCGGTTTGGTCAGCAACCAGCGCGAGAGCAAAACTTTTTGCTGATTACCGCCGGAGAGAAACTCGATCGGCTGTTCAGCGTTGGGGGTACGAATTCCGAGCTGGCGGATAAAACGCTCGGCAATCTCGTTTTGTTCTTTCCGTGGGATAGGCCGCAGCCAGCCACGCTGCGCCTGCAGGGCCAGAATGATATTTTCCCGTACCGAAGCCGCGGCGATGATGCCATCCGTTTTGCGATCCTCCGGGCAGAAGCCGATCCCCAGACACGAAGCCTGATGCGGCGATCGCAAGGTCTGCGGTTTGCCTTTGATCAGCGCACTGCCGCTGTCGGCGGGTTTAATGCCGAAGATCACCTCGGCCGTTTCCGTTCGCCCGGATCCCAGCAGTCCTGCGAGACCGACGATCTCACCGGGACGCACCTGTAGATCAAACGGCGCGATGGTGCCTTTTTTGCCAAAGTCGCTAAAGGCCGCCACCGGCTTATCGCTCAGCAATGTGCGGCCCGCACGCTGTAGCGCATGGGTATCCAGTTCGCGACCCAGCATCATTTTGACCAGTTCAATTTGCGGTAATTCCCGGGTTTCACGGCAGCCAACGAAGCCGCCGTTACGCAGAACGGTGATGCGATCGCTGACCTGATAAACCTGATCGAGGAAATGAGTGACGAAGATCAGGCTGACACCGCGATCGCGCAGATGACGCATCAGGCCGAACAGCATTTCAACTTCCTGGGTATCGAGGCTGGCGGTGGGTTCGTCGAGGATCAGCACTTTCGCGGAGAGATCTATTGCCCGACAGATGGCAACTATCTGCTGCATCGCCACGGAAAAGCGGTTCAGCGGCTCGCGGACGTCGAGGGAAAAACCGTATGACGCCATCAGCTCCGTCGCGCGTTTTTCCATCTGCTTACGCTGTAGCAGACCAAAACGCCGTGGTTCACGGCCAATAAACAGGTTATCTGCCACCGACATATTGGGCAGCAGGTTCACTTCCTGATACACGGTGCCAATCCCCAGTTGCTGGGCATGGGCGGTATTTTTGGGGGAGATCGGTTGGCCTTCGAGCCAGATAGTGCCGCGATCTGCATGGTAAACGCCGGTCAGCGCTTTGATGAGCGTCGATTTGCCGGCTCCGTTTTCCCCCAGCAGCGCCATAATCTCGCCCCGACGCAGACTGAAATCCACGTTATCCAGTGCTTTGACGCCGGGAAAAAATTTACTTAATCCTTCGGTGCGGAGGATCTCCTGATGTTGGTCGGTGGTCATGGTATTCCTCCGGAACGAAATCACGGCGTTTCGTAGGCCTGATAAGCGCAGCGCCATCAGGCAATAAATGCCGGATGGCGGCGTAACGCCTTATCCGGCCTACGGAAGACCGACAGCAAAACTAGTAGCCCATGTTTTTCTTCTTCTCTAACTCTTCTTTCGCCGTATCCGGCAGATAGAGGATAGATTTGGTAATGGTCAGCTTCTCAGGCATCGTGCCGTCTTTCTTGAATTTCTCCAGCGCATCGAATGCCGGCCCTGCCATATTTGGCGTCAGTTCGACGCTGGCGTTGGCTTCGCCATCAATCATCGCTTTATAGATATCCGGTACGCCGTCGATTGAACCGGTCAGAATATCTTTGCCCGGCTTCAGACCCGCTTCTTTGATCGCCTGGATAGCCCCGATCACCATGTCATCGTTGTGAGCGTAAACCATGCAGATGTTCTTGCCGTTGTTTTCAGCTTTGATAAAGCTCTCCATCACTTCTTTGCCTTTGCTGCGGGTGAAGTCCCCGGACTGAGAGCGAATAATTTTGATGTTTGGCGCGCTGGCGATGGCTTCGGCAAAACCTTTTTTACGGTCAATCGCCACGCTGGCCCCGACGGTCCCTTGCAGCTCAACGACGTTACACGGTTTGCCGTTCACCTCTTTAATCAGCCAGTCGCCGATTAATTTACCTTCCAGCACGTTATTGGCGGTAACGGTGGTCATATAGAGAGATTTGTCTTTTACATCGATGGAACGATCGAGCAAAAAGACCGGAATGTTGGCATCTTTCGCTTCTTTTAACACCGGCTCCCAACCCGTTGCCACGACCGGCGCAATGAAGATGGCATCTACGCCCTGCGCAACAAATGAGCGTACGGCTTTAATCTGGTTTTCCTGTTTTTGCTGGCCGTCAGCGATTTTCAGCGTAATACCTCGCTTTTCGGCCTCGCTTTTCGCCACATTGGTTTCCGCCGCGCGCCAGCCGGATTCAGAGCCAACCTGCGAAAATCCTACGGTTAAAGGGGCTGCCAATGCCATAGACGACATGGCTGTCGAAACTGCTGTGACTAAAAGTAAGCGCTTCCACATAAGTGCGTCCTCGTAGGGGGATTATTGTTGGTTAATAAACAGTCGCGAAAAAACTATAGACAATTGAGCATGTAACGAATTGCGTTACATCACACTTCAAAAAAGTAAATAAAACGTTAATCACAACTTTGTAATCGCTTTCATATCACTATGAAAAATGCGGCTGAAGATATGGATTTTTCTGTCACAAAAGAGAAGGGAAAAGAAGAAAATGTGCGCCGCGAAATCGAAAACAAGCGGAGACATTCGGCGCGAGTTGGCTATAATACCCGCCACTTGTTTGCCATAGCTTATTTAAAGGAAACAGACATGAGCTTACTCAACGTCCCTGCCGGTAAAGATCTGCCGGAAGATATCTACGTTGTTATCGAGATCCCTGCAAACGCAGATCCGATCAAATACGAAGTTGACAAAGAGAGCGGCGCCCTGTTCGTTGACCGCTTCATGTCCACCGCGATGTTCTATCCGTGCAACTACGGTTACATCAACCACACCCTGTCTCTGGATGGTGATCCGGTAGACGTTCTGGTCCCGACTCCGTATCCGCTGGAGCCAGGTTCAGTGATCCGCTGCCGTCCGGTTGGCGTACTGAAAATGACCGACGAATCCGGCGAAGATGCAAAACTGGTTGCGGTACCGCACACCAAACTGAGCAAAGAATACGATCACATTAAAGATGTGACCGACCTGCCGGACCTGCTGAAAGCGCAGATCACCCACTTCTTCGAGCACTACAAAGACCTCGAAGCAGGCAAATGGGTAAAAGTTGACGGTTGGGACAACGCTGAAGCCGCTAAAGCTGAAATCGTTGCTTCCTTCGAGCGCGCGAAGAAGTAAGTTCGCCTGCTCTGAAAACCCTGAACACCAGCCTCTGGTTAGTAAGGGTTTTTTTATGCCTGTGCTTTTCCTCCCTTTATTTTCCCGGTATCCCGCTGGTTTCTTTTTGACCTACCAGATTGGGTAGTCACATTTCATTTATCTTAATTGCGAATGAGATTAGATCTCATTATCATTCGCAACATGTAAATAAATGTGAATAAAAGTCAATGAACCTCCACACTGTGAAGTCCCTGAAACACTATTCTTGTGTGGCGCTCGCCACAGCACTGTTATTTACCAGCCTGCCCAGCGTGGCGCAGACGCTACCTGAGAAAGATTTTCTGACCCACGACGTCGGAAACGGCGTGTATGAACTGGCGGTTGATAGTCAGCAGAACACGCTCTTTGCCGCCTCGTCTCCGTCGTTTGATAAAGACAAAACCCGCGGGCTTATCTACAAACTCGATCTGGAAAAACTCACAACCACCGAAGTCATCGACACCAGCCGTCGTGCCTTTGCCACCGCGCTTGACGAAGAAAATCAGGTGCTATATGTGGGCAACACGCTGGAAGGTTCGGTAACGCTAATTGATACCCGCAGCGGTAAAGAGTTGGCGATACTGCAACTGAGCGAGACCAAAAATCCAAAGGAAATCGTCCATACGCGTGAAATGGTGCTCGATAAGCAGCATCACCGTCTGTACGTTTCCGGCGTGGCTGAAAAAGGCATTGTCTGGGTAGTGGATACGCAAAAGCGCGAAAAAATCGCCACCATTGAAAATATGGGTCAGTATCCGACCGGTATGGCGGTGGATGCAAATAAGAACCGCCTGTATGTGGTGAATGGCAGAAACGAGCTGATTACGCTGGACACCAGCAGCCACAAAATCATTAGCCGCTTTTCCATTGAACCCACTAAAAAACATTTCTTCCTGAATATTGCGCTGGATGCAAAAAATAACCGCGCGTTCCTGACCGATCCGGATTTAGCAGATGTTTTGGTTGTCGATATTAATACTGGCAAAGTTATTGCGCCAATTAAGGTCATTAACTCTTTGGCAGTTATATATAACGAAAAACGCCAGGAAGTGTATATCACCCACCGCAATGCAAAGCGCATCAGCATTGTGGACAGCAAGACTTATCAGGTAAAACAAAGCATTGAAACCACTGCGTTACCTAACAGTCTTGCACTTTCTCAGGACGCTAACACCTTGTATGTCAGCGTAAAACAGCCGGAAGAAATGATTGGCGTAAAGCCCGATTACGTGCTGAAAATCGATCTCTCTAAATATTAATAATTAAAAACGCTTCTTACACCTTGCAGCTTTTCCGGGTTGCAAGGTGATGCTTTTATTTTTTACTTTTCAGGTGTCTTATATTATGAAAACGCGTCAACTTATTACGCTGACAGGGATCGTTGCATTCTCTGGCGGGGTTATTTTCCCCACTCAGGCAGAAGAACTCACCGAAACCTCACGCAATAATGAAGATGAAATGGTGATCACCGCATCCGGGTTCTCGCAGCAAAAGCGCGAAGCGCCGGCCACCATTTCAGTTATCGATCGTAAAACGCTGGATATTCAGCCGGACCGTAGCATTGGTGAAGCGATTAAAAACCTTCCTGGCGTCTCGGTTACCAACAGCAGCGGCATGAATGCGGGCAGCATTATGATCCGCGGTATGGACCCGTCCTATACCGCTTTTATGGTCAACAGTGTCAAACAAAATACCGGTGAGTCGCGCCCATACGGCCATGATATCGGTACTGAAGCCAACTTCTTACCGCCAATGGAGGCCATTGAGCGTATCGAAGTTATCCGCGGGCCAATGTCCTCGCTGTACGGCTCAGATGCCATCGGCGGTGTGGTCAACGTGATTACCAAAAAGCCGTACGGCGCGAAAGACTGGACGACGGCGATTGCGGAGAATACCTGGCTTCAGGAACACCAGTATTTGGGTAATACCAGCCAGATGAATCTGTTTACCATGGGGCCGATTGTGCCAGATGTTCTCGGCCTTAGCGTAGCGGCCGACTGGCTCGACCGTCGCGATGACGATCGCAATGACTATTTCGGCAAACACAACCGTAAATCCATTGATATGACTTTGGGCCTGGCCGCCAGCGAAAACAACCTGTTCGACCTCAACGTTGTCACCGGCGAGCAGGAGAAAAATCGCACTCAGAAACGCGGCGCGCCATGGTCATGGCTGTTCGATCGTAACGCCGCCACCCTGACACATACCGGCTGGTATGCAGATGACACCATCGCGACGACCAACTACATCAACTACGAAAAGGGTCGCTCAAAATACGTTTATGACGGTCAGTCCCCACAGTATGTACAGATGGAAAACTATGTCGCTAATTCGCAAACCACATTTACACTCGACAACCATAAACTGACCATCGGGGCGAATTTTACCCGCGAAGAGTTAAATGACCGCTTTGATGTGGCTAACAAAACGCTGCCCGGCTCAGAGCCGGTAACCAAAATCAGCCGCAACGGCTGGGCGCTGTTTGCTGAAGATGGCTGGAGTATTGACGATTTCATCCTGACCACTTCGGCGCGTATGGATCAGGACGATAACTTTGGTACACATATTACGCCAAAAATGTACGGCAACTGGGCCTTCAGCGATGCCTGGGCGCTAAAAGGCGGCGTTTCCGCTGGCTATAAAAAACCAGAGCTGCGAGCAACGTCCAGCAACTTCGTCACCCCTTACGGCTCAACCGTGCCTTATCCCTTCCTGACGGTAGGTAATGACGACCTGAAACCAGAGAAAAGCGTTAACTCTGAACTGGGCCTCTACTGGACGGGCGATGCGCTGGCGCTGGATAGCACGGTCTTCTATACCCAGTTCAAAGACAAAATCGCTGAACAAACCATTTGTGAAACCTCGGCGACAAACCAGTGCTCAGTGAATGGCTACAAAGCAGATTCCGTCAGTAAATACTTTAACGTCAGTGAGGCAGACGTATACGGCATTGAGCTGAATGCCGACTGGCAAATTAGCGCCGATGTGAAAGCCAACGCTAACTACACCTGGAACCACAGCGAGCAGAAAAGCGGCGCCAATAAAGGCTACGCGCTAAACGACTACCCGCGTCATATGGCGAATCTGTCGCTGACCTGGGCGGCAACACAGAGTCTCGACGTGTGGAGTACGGTGAACTATCGCAGCAGTAACCGCAATAGTGGTAATAACTACAAGTACGATGACTACACAATGGTTGATGTGGGCGTACGTTATCAGCTCAATAAGCACACGCAGTTGATGGCAGGGGTCTACAACGTGCTGGATGAGGATCCGAAGCTGACTACCGCGTGGAATGAATCCGCGCAGGTGGAAGGCCGTCGCTATAATCTCGGCGCGCGCGTAGAGTTTTAAGCCTTAAATAAACAACGCCACCCGAAGGCGGCGTTGTTTATTCTCGTAGCGATATATCAGTACTGGTCTCGGTCTAACCAGTTACCGCTTTCAATCAGCGTTAATCCCTCGACTGAACGTTGGTACACGTACATCCATGCACTTCCGTACGGCGTCTGAATTAACTGGCGTGCATATTCGCCACCTCGCGTACGCAGAGCGTCAAGCTCTGCCAGCGTGGCGTTGTCAATACGATAAACTTCCCCGTGTACCGTTCCGTTCCCCGGAACTGCGCCTGGATAGTGGCCCAGGCTGTACAACTGGTAGTTGTCGATACTGAAATTTCCCAGCAACAGGGCATTGGTCATCCAGTGGCTGTTGCCTTGTTTGGTTCGTAAACTGCCGTAGACAAATATTCGCATTGCTAAAACTCGAACTGATAGAGCAAATCAAGTGCCTGATCTACGCCAGACACGGCTTCCAGATATAGCTTAGGCATCAGACGATAACGTAGCGTGAGTGTCGCTAAGGAGTCAAATATACCCACACCATATTTCACCTGCAGACCTGGCAGTACGTATCCGCTGACAACCACCTGAGAGGAGTCACCCACCCCTTGCGTGTCCAGTGCCAGATTGCTTACGCCAAATGTCTCCCCGATTTTACCCACAACCTGACCACTTTGTGCAACCCCCAGGCCAATAAGCATTGAGGTCATCGCCGCGCTGTCGCTCTGCTCGCTGTCCAGCCCTTGTCCGCGCAGCAGGTAGGAAAGCGCCATTTGCTGCGACATTGCCGGGTCAGAGAAGATCTCCGCTTTCGGTTCATCAGCAGTGCCGGTGACGCGAACGCCGGCGATCACATCGTCTTCGGTGGCATCCGGGTTACGAATCGCTTCGATGTTAAGCAACGGCTGATCCGGCGGGCCGGAGAACAACAGCTCGCCCTTACGCACAATCAGATCCTGACCATAGGCATGGAAGCGACCGCTCGGGATATTAATTTGTCCGTTCAGCCCCAGCCCCTGCTTATCCTGCGCAACTTTCAGATCGCCCGTCAGACGCGCTTTCAGACCAAAAGCATCAATACGTACGTTGTTGCCTACATGAATGTTCAGGTTGCTGTTGATCGGAATACCGGCGCTTTGCGGCTTCTCTGGCTGCAGGTTGTCGTTGAGCATGACCATGTCGCTGGACACCCCTACCGCACTTTCCGGCAGGTCGTGCACCACGATACGCGCCCACGGCACATCCACGTTGCCATCCAGGGTAAACAGACTCGGCGTGGCTTCAAAGACCACGTCCGGAGAGACATCCAGACGAACCATCGGCGGTACGGTAATACGAACCCTACTGCCTTTAGCCGCGACCCGCGCCCGCCAGTTGTCTATCTGACTCCAGTCGGCATCGCCGCTCAGGTTAATCTGCCCCTGCTGCGTACGCACCACGCCCGCTAACGTCGAACGCGTTCCGGTGAAGTTAACGGCTAACTGGCTGGGCTGCATGTCAAACGGCATAAAGTTGCCGTCGATATCCAGACCGCTCAGTTGCAGTTGTCCAAGCAGTTGTGGGCTTTGCACATCGCCGCCCAGACGCAGGTTGGCGTTGATCATTCCCGCGGCTTTTTCACCTCTCGAGAAGATAGGGTTCACCATCGCCAGATTGAAGTTGCGAATATTGACGTTACCGCCCAGATTACGGCGTCCTTGCGGGTCTGTTACCTGCACCTGGCCGTCGAACTGCCCGTTGTTGGTCAGGCGAATCAGCCAGCCCAGTTCAGCACGGTTGTTGTGCAGGTCAGCGGTCAGATTCAGCGTCTCAAACGCCACCGGTAACGCGGCATCGTTTACGCTCTGGGTGACCTTCACGTTACGCCCACTTAGCGTGACCTGTCCCTGCGGCAGCCCCTCTTTGGTGGTGTCCCAGCTCACATCGGCTTTACCGGTGAACACGCCGCTGGCCTGGGTTGTCTCCGGCATAAACGGTTTCAGCATTGCCAGATCGAAACGGTTCAGATTCACCACCGCGCGCCCTTCCGCGCCCGCATCAATCGTCTGTGGCACGCACAGTTCCGCATTCGGGTTATTCCAGCAGTGTGGCCCAATGCTGATTTTCTGTTCCTGATTACGGTAATCAAGCGCAATCGCGCGGTTAAGCGACCACGGACCAACCGGCGTCTGGAAGCGGGTATTGCTCAACGCCCCTTTCCAGCGCTGTTCTTTGCGATCGAAGCTGCCTGCCAGATCCAGTTGCCCGGAAACCGGCTCCCCCTGAATGCGTAGCTGTAATTCATGTTGCTTTTCACTGCCTTTCGCGTTGAGCGTCACGAGGCCGATATTCACGTCAGGTTGTACAATCCGCTCTACGCGAACATTGAGATTACCGGCGATTTGCTCGGCCGATTTCACGTCGCCTTCGACGCGTACCTGAGCGACGGAAAGTTCCTGCCAGCGCAGACCACGGGCGGTGATATCCGCCAGCAGCTGTGGTGCTTCAACCGTACCGCGAACTTTTACCAGCCCTTTCGCCGTACCGCCCAGCCCCGGCAGCGCGTTATCCAGGCTTGGGGCATCAATCATCGCGTCGAGGTTGAGGTCTTTAACCCCCAGTTCACCTTTTACGTCCGCACTGTTGCGTCCCAGCTCCAGATGCAGGCCCGGAATGATCCATTGCAGGTAACTGTTCCCCTTCAGCGAACCGTTCACATTGACCTTATTCTGTTTTACATTCCCGGTCAGCTTCAGCTCCGGAACCTCCATCTGCCAGCTTCCGCCATACAGACTGCCGCGGGTTTTCACCAGACCATTCAGTTTTGACGGCCAGTCCGGGATCTCTTTTGCCGTATTGATGCCATCCAGCGTCAACTCTCCGCGCCAGCTGATCGCCTGCTGCCAGTCCACCAGCGCTTTCAGCTCGGTTTTTCCTTCCAGCGCCGCAACGCAGAGTTTGTCGAGATTGATCTGCTGTTCGTTGCCTTTAGCGTCCAGCGTGATGGTAGCTGGAGGAATATCCTGTCCCTTCACGGCGGTACGCATCGACAACGTGTAGTCGGTCATCTTGCCGGTCAGCTTGAGCTTGATGTCATCGGCCTGAAACTGTTTGTCGCCGGTAAACGGCCAGTAAATCTGCTTACTCACCACTTCCAGATTGAGCGGCAACCCGGCTTCCGCCAGACGCGTTTGCGCCCGCAGATCCATATCCACCGGACCGGACAGGTTTATGCCGACTTCCAGTTGGTCACGCAGCGCGCCGCCGACCTTCAGCTTCACCTTTTCGCCTTTTAACGGGTCGATGTTCAGCGTGCTGTTTAACGTAATATCGACCGGCCATGTGTCGGTGAGCTGCGCCGTGCCGCTGGCTTTTACCGCCCCCTGATTCGAGTCGATATCCAGCGCGTCCAGCTTCATGTTGCCGTCAATGCTGCTCACTTTCAGCAGCAGGTTATGTACCGTGAGATCCGTATCCCCGGTCACGCGCAGCTGCTCGCCGCGAAATTCTTCAATATTGAGATTGAGCGGCAGATGCACATCGGCCATTTCCGGCAGCACCGGCTTTGAGAACAGATCTTTTAGCGTTTCGCCGAGCGGTTTTTCATCCGGCTGCGGGTTTTGAATTTTTGGTTCAACGACCTCTTCCTGTGCCACTTCCGCCACTTTAGGCAGGGCAATCAGCAGCCCCTGCAATGACGTTGGCTTCAGGGTCAGCGTTTTTTCCTGCCAGTTCAGGCCAGAGGTAAAACCCAGCACGGAAACCGTGGTGTCATCAATTTTGATATTGATGTTGTTAAGCGCCACGTGTGAAAGCGTGATGGGGTAAGGCGTGGAAAGGTTAAGCGGACCGCTCTCTTCTTCCTCCACCGGCGCTGATGGTGGCATTTTTTTGCTGTCGATCGCTACGTTGATATTTTTCAGCGACAGATCGTTGACGCACAGACTGCTGTTCCACAGGCAATTAAGCCCCACGGCCAGATGTACTTCGCCAGCATTCACCGCCACGCCGGGCTGGTCATAACGAATATTTTTCAGTGATAAATCCCGCCAGCCGCCGGTGACCTGACCGATCTCCAGCCCAGGCACCCAGCGATTAGCTGCCTTGAAGACCAGATGCAGACCGGAGGTTGTCCCCACCAGGAACGCGACGGTACCTAACAACAGCAGGATAACAACCAGTACCCCGAGGCTTATCTTCTTCCATAAACTCATAATTCAGGCCCCAGACCGATGTAAAACTGTAAACCATGTTCATCTTTGTCGCCGACCGGGACGGCAAAGTCGAGCTTGATAGGTCCGACCGGCGATTGCCAGCGAACGCCAACCCCGGCACCGGTTTTGAAATCGCTTTTGCGAATATCGCTGACCGCTTCACCGCTATCGACAAACATCGCGCCCCACCATTTCCCGGTCACGTTGTACTGGTATTCCAGCGAGCCCGTCGCCAGCTTCGAGGCCCCTTTCAGCTTGCCGTCGCTGCCTTCGGGTGAAATAGATTTGTATTTGTAGCCGCGGATACTACGGTCGCCCCCGGCGAAGAAACGCAGATCTGGCGGGACTTTGTCGAAGTCACCGGTTTCAATCCAGCCAAGGTTACCGCGCATCACAAAACGGTGTTTGTCGTACAGTGTACGGATCCAGACGTTCTGCGCCTGGAAAACGGAGAAATCAACGTCTGAACCCCAGGCTGTGTTGGAGTAATCGATGGAATAACGTTGGGAGTCGCCCCAGACGGGCATCAGGCCGCCGCGCGAGCGCGTCCGGCTAATCATCACCCCCGGATAAAGCAGCATGGTGGTATTGGTGACGTTACCCTGGGTAAAGTGGTCGAGGCTCCAGCGCAGGTTGATTGCACGCTGCCAGCCACTCGACAGATCCCAGTAGCGGGAGACCGCGAGCGTGGTTGAGTCCTGCTCGGTGTCGTTTAAATCGGTACGCTTAAAGCCCCCCTGCACCAGGTAATACTGCTCCAGCGGGTTCTTTAACAGCGGCATTTTATAGCTGAAATCAAGGACCTGCTCGGGCGCAGAAATACTGGCACTGGTGGTCAGGCTATGGCCGTAGGAGTTCATCCACGGCTTTTTCCACGAGGTTTTCAACCGCGGTCCCACGTCAGTAGAGTAGCCGGCCCCGGTTTCGATGGTATTTTCGGTGCGCGGCGAGACCACGCCTTTTAGCGGCAGTACTTTGGTTTCACGGGCTTTATCAAATTCAGGCGCCACCACCACGGAATTAAACCATCCGGTTGCCGAAAGGCGACGGTTTAGCTCTGCCAGATCTTTCGACTCGTACTCTTTGCCCTCTTTGAACGGCACCAGGTTTTGCAGGTACTCATCGCGAATTTGCGAACCTTCAAAAGTGACATGGCCAAAGCGGTAGCGCTCTCCGCTGTTGTAATCAATATCCCAGAATGCCTGGCGGCGATCGAGTGCAATTCCGAGCTGACTTTTATTAAATTCGCTGTCGAAATAGCCTTTACGCAATGCCACGCTGGTGAGCGACTTTTTGAAGCTGTCATAATCGCCCTGATTCAGCACGGTGCCGATTGCCGGGCGTGTTTTCAGCAGATCCAGGTAATCTTTATCCGTACGTGCGCCACCGCGCAGAATCACTTCTGTGCCGCCAATCAGCACCGGCTCACCGGGAGTCACTTTGGCAATCAGCACCTGGCGTCCTTTCGCCGGCGGCGGACGCA
This sequence comes from Citrobacter sp. wls716, assembly GCF_005280975.1. Classification (NCBI taxonomy): domain Bacteria; kingdom Pseudomonadati; phylum Pseudomonadota; class Gammaproteobacteria; order Enterobacterales; family Enterobacteriaceae; genus Citrobacter; species Citrobacter sp. wls716. The sequence goes on along the minus strand of NZ_SZWX01000053.1, from coordinate 28,400 downwards.
GTTCAAAATCAATGGTCGGCTCAAAGTAGCCCAGCGCTTTTAGCCCTTCGCGGATAGCATCATCAACGCGCGCACGAAAGCGTCGGTCTGGTGTGACTTCGTCACTTTGAATCGTGGACAGCTGCGCACGGACGTTTTTCTCCAGCGGCCCTGATAATCCTTCGACCTGTAAGCGAACATTCGCAGCAGCGGCGGAGCCACTTAAGCACAGTAATCCCACCCAACATAACTGACGGATATGTGGCACATTTTCTCCTGAATATCCTTTTTTCCACCCCTGGAAAAAAATACTATGCCGTTCCTCGGCTTAACAAAAAATCAACAATAAGAGTTGAAAAACAGACGACAACCCAAATATTTCTTATGTTTAACTCTAGACGCATTCACGCTGTTTATTTTGGGCAAAGACGCGTCTCGTTACAACCTTAACCCAAATGACTGATTTCGGGAGAACGGCCATGAGTTTATTTGATAGAAAGCATCTCGTTACTCAAGCAGATGCCCTACCTGGACGCAACACCCCGATGCCAGTGGCAACGCTGCATGCGGTTAACCAACATTCGATGACCAACGTGCCCGATGGTATGGAGATAGCTTATTTCGCCATGGGATGCTTCTGGGGCGTTGAACGTTTATTCTGGTCATTACCCGGCGTATATAGCACCGCAGCCGGCTACACCGGTGGCTATACCCCTAACCCAACCTATCGGGAAGTCTGTTCCGGCGATACCGGACACGCCGAAGCGGTACGCGTCGTCTATGACCCGCATGTTATCAGCTACGAACAACTGCTGCAGGTGTTCTGGGAAAATCACGATCCGGCGCAGGGCATGCGTCAGGGGAACGACCAGGGTACGCAGTATCGCTCCGCCATTTACCCGTTAACGCCGGAACAAACCGCCGCCGCAAAAGCCAGCCTTGAGCGTTTTCAGGCAGCAATGACCGCCGCAGGCGATGAACGCGAGATTACGACGGAAATCAGCACGGCGACCCCGTTCTACTACGCCGAGGACGATCACCAGCAGTATCTGCATAAAAACCCTTATGGATACTGTGGCATTGGCGGCATAGGCGTTTGCCTGCCGCCGCAAGGATAATCGCCGCCCTCTGGCGGCTTTACAGTACCTTACGCTATACTAGCTCCTGAAATTGCCGGTCCACTCCCTTCGGACCGGTTTTCAATGTGTATTTCACACAGATTTATCAATTTATCCCTTCCGAGGATCTGGCCTTAACGGTCGGATAAGATATGTTAAACAGTATTTTAGTCATTCTCTGCCTGATCGCCGTGAGTGCGTTTTTCTCGATATCCGAGATCTCGCTTGCTGCGTCACGCAAAATCAAACTTAAACTGCTTGCCGATGAAGGCAACGTAAACGCACAGCGTGTTTTGAAGATGCAGGAAAACCCCGGCATGTTCTTTACCGTTGTGCAAATTGGTCTTAATGCGGTTGCTATTCTTGGCGGTATCGTCGGTGACGCGGCGTTTTCACCGGCATTTAACGGTCTGTTCTCGAAATACTTCGCCCCAGAGCTGTCCGAACAGTTAAGCTTTATTCTGTCGTTCTCCCTGGTGACTGGTCTGTTCATCCTGTTCGCGGATTTAACCCCGAAACGCATCGGTATGATTGCGCCAGAAGCTGTAGCTTTGCGTATCATCAACCCGATGCGCTTCTGTCTGCTCGTGTTCCGCCCGCTGGTATGGTTCTTTAATGGTCTGGCAAATAACATTTTCCGTCTGTTTAAGATCCCGATGGTGCGCAAAGACGACATCACCTCGGACGATATTTACGCCGTAGTAGAAGCCGGCGCATTGGCAGGGGTTCTGCGCAAGCAGGAACATGAGCTGATCGAAAACGTATTTGAACTGGAATCCCGTACCGTGCCGTCTTCAATGACCTCGCGCGAAAACGTTATCTGGTTTGATCTGCACGAAGATGAACAGAGCCTGAAGAACAAAGTGGCGGAACATCCGCATTCCAAGTTTCTGGTCTGTAACGAAGATATCGACCACATCATTGGCTATGTTGATTCAAAGGATCTCCTCAACCGCGTACTGGCAAATCAAAGCATGGCGCTGAACAGCGGCGTACAGATCCGCAATACGCTGATTGTTCCGGATACGCTGACGCTCTCAGAAGCGCTGGAAAGCTTCAAAACCGCAGGTGAAGACTTTGCCGTCATCATGAACGAGTATGCACTGGTGGTGGGGATTATTACGCTTAATGACGTAATGACGACACTGATGGGTGACTTAGTCGGCCAGGGTCTGGAAGAACAGATTGTGGCGCGTGATGAGAACTCATGGTTAGTTGATGGTGGTACGCCGATTGATGACGTGATGCGTGTGCTGGATATCGACGAGTTTCCGCAGTCCGGCAACTATGAAACCATCGGCGGTTTCATGATGTTCATGCTGCGTAAAATCCCGAAACGCACCGACTCGGTGAAGTATTCTGGCTACAAATTTGAAGTGGTGGATATCGATAACTACAAGATCGATCAGCTGCTGGTGACGCGCCTGGACAGCAAACCTACCGTTCTGGTACCAAAGCTGCCGGATGCAAAAGAAGAGACCAAAGCGTAATCCCGCCAGAAACATCAACGGCTCCCATCAGGAGCCGTTTTTTTAACTACTGCATAGCACTTTGATCAAGCCATCTCAGTTTGCAGACGCAAGACCTGACGGTTAACTTCGGACATAACAGAAAAATGCAGTTTGTCCTTCACTTTTGGGATAAGAATCTTACCCTTATCAAACTCAAAAGCGCCTACGTCCTTGATATATAACCGTCCACGAAACAGGATCTTCACGTACTTCGCCACCTGCAGCGGGTTGTATCGTTGGAAAATTTTCATTGTATCTCCTGCTGAGCGTTACGCCTTTGCGGTACCACAATCGGTCCGACAATCCTCAGGCGCAAATTTTAATGCCTTATGACTATAGACTATCTGAACGATGTTTCCAGCGTGTATAAGTTTATTTACCTTCAGGTTACAATTATTCAGAATTATCTTTTCAACGCTTCGCTGTCTTCAGTATAAGCCTTCATTTTTCGCAGGATTTGTGCGCCCGTCCGCAAACTGGCATCGCGCTTGCGGGAAAAAGCATCATTCGCACATATGATTAAATTCCAGGCCCAAGTGGTCGGATCACCTGCAAAATAAAGAAAGAAGGAAAACCCATGACCTTACAAAAACTGCTGGCCCTATCGTGCCTGCTGCTGCCGATGATTGCCTCCGCACATTCGTTTGAGACTAACCAGCGCGTGCCGCCGGTGGGTATTGCCGATCGCGGCGAACTGATTCTTGATAACGATAAGTTTAGCTACAAAAGCTGGAATAGCGCGCAACTGCCAGGGAAAGTCCGTATTGTGCAACACATCGCTGGACGTACCTCCGCCAAAGAGAAAAATGCGACACTGATTGAAGCCATCAAAGCGGCCAATCTGCCGCATGATAAATACCAGACCACCACTATCGTCAACACCGATGACGCCATTCCCGGCTCCGGTATGTTTGTGCGCAGCAGTCTGGAGAGCAATAAGAAGCTCTACCCGTGGTCGCAATTCATTGTCGACAGCAATGGCATTGCGCGTAAGGCCTGGCAACTGGATGAAGAGAGCTCCGCTATCGTCGTTCTCGACAAAGACGGACGCGTACAGTGGGCAAAAGATGGGGCGCTAACGCAGGATGAGGTGCAGCAGGTGATTGCCCTGCTGCACAAACTGCTCAGTAAATAGAGACGCGGAAGCCGGGGTTGAGGAACGATTCACGTGGGGTGTAATCCAGAGGTTTCCCCTGCCAGTCGTGAACGTGCGCTCCGGCTGCGGCAGCAACCGCGTGGCCCGCAGCGGTGTCCCACACGTTTGTGGGTCCAAAACGCGGATACAGTTGCGCCTGCCCTTCCGCCACCAGGCAGAACTTCAGCGAGGAACCAATCGAGGTGGTCTGGTGCTCACCCAACTGTTGCAGATACTCTTTTAACTCATTGTCGGCATGGGAGCGGCTAATCACCACCAGCGGCGGACGCGCATCACGCACCTGGATTTGTTTGCGCACGCCGCACTCTTCTTTCCACGCTTTACCTTCTGCTGCGCTGTACATCACTTTCATTACCGGCGCGTAAACCACGCCCAGAACCGGCTTTCCCTTCTCGATAAGCGCAATGTTAACGGTAAATTCACCGTTACGCTTAATGAACTCTTTGGTCCCATCCAGCGGATCGACCAACCAGTAGCGCTGCCAGTGTTGACGAACATCCCAGCCCGGAGGCGCCTCTTCAGACAGAACCGGAATATCCGGCGTCAGCGCCAGTAATCCCTCGAGGATCACAGTGTGCGCTGCGATGTCTGCCGCCGTGACCGGAGAATCGTCCTGCTTGCTGGTAATCTCCATCGGTTTGAGTCCATCGTAGACCTGCATAATGGCATCGCCCGCGTTCCGTGCAAGCTGGCATACATGTTCTAACATTCTCCACCTCGTTTCTTTCGTGGTGTTAACTCGTTGTTTTACTTATACCCGATCGCCAGGGGATCCGCCAACTGTGATAGCGTCTGCGGTTTTAAACGCTATATTCATGTCATGATTCACAGTTCTGTAAGCAAGAAGATTTATATACATTTTCTTTTGTGGCTTAGATCTTAAAAGGATGCCCCTGATGATTAAGTTTAGTGCAACGCTTCTGGCAACGCTGATTGCAGCCAGTGTGAATGCCGCGACCGTCGATCTACGGATAATGGAAACAACTGATTTGCATAGCAATATGATGGATTTCGATTATTACAAAGATACGGCGACTGAAAAATTTGGCCTGGTGCGTACGGCGAGTCTTATCAACGCTGCGCGTGGTGAAGTCAAAAACAGCGTGCTGGTTGATAACGGCGATTTGATTCAGGGCAGTCCGCTCGGGGATTACATGGCGGCCAAGGGGCTGAAAGCGGGCGAAACTCACCCGGTCTATAAGGCGCTGAATACGCTGGATTACGCGGTGGGTAACCTCGGCAACCATGAATTCAACTACGGTCTTGAGTATCTGCACAACGCACTAGCCGGGGCGAAGTTCCCTTACGTTAATGCCAATATCATCGACGTTAAGACCAAAAAGCCGCTGTTTACGCCTTATCTGATCAAAGACACTGAGGTTGTCGACCAGCAAGGGAACAAGCAGACGCTGAAGATAGGCTATATCGGTTTTGTGCCGCCGCAGATCATGACCTGGGATAAAGCCAACCTCAGCGGTAAAGTGACGGTGAACGACATCACCGAAACCGCACGTAAATACGTGCCTGAGATGCGAGCCAAAGGCGCGAATGTGGTGGTGGTGGTAGCTCACTCCGGGCTTTCAGCCGACCCGTATCAGACAATGGCGGAGAACTCCGTTTACTACCTCAGTGAAGTCCCGGGCGTGGATGCCATTATGTTTGGTCACGCTCACGCCGTTTTCCCCGGTAAAGACTTTGCCAACATCAAAGGTGCTGATATCACAAAAGGTACGCTCAATGGCGTTCCTGCGGTGATGCCGGGCATGTGGGGCGATCATCTGGGGGTGGTGGATTTAGTGCTGAATAACGACAGCGGTAAATGGCAGGTCACCCAGTCGAAAGCTGAAGCACGCCCGATTTATGACGCGGCAGCGAAAAAATCACTGGCAGCAGAAGACAAAAAAATCGTTGAGATCCTGAAAGCCGATCACGATGCCACGCGTGAGTTTGTGAGCAAACCGATCGGTAAATCCGCCGACAATATGTACAGTTATCTGGCGCTGGTACAGGATGACCCGACCGTACAGGTGGTGAACAACGCGCAGAAAGCCTATGTGGAACACTTTATTCAGGGCGATCCGGATCTGGCGAAACTGCCGGTACTTTCCGCCGCTGCGCCGTTTAAGGTCGGTGGGCGTAAGAACGATCCGGCAAGCTTTGTAGAAGTCGAAAAAGGTCAGCTTACCTTCCGTAACGCCGCCGATTTGTATCTCTATCCCAATACTCTGGTGGTGGTGAAAGCCAGCGGTAAAGAGGTGAAAGAGTGGCTGGAATGTTCCGCCGGGCAGTTCAATCAGATTGATATCCACAGCAGCAAACCACAGTCGTTGATTAACTGGGACGGCTTCCGTACCTATAATTTCGACGTGATTGATGGCGTGAATTATCAGATTGATGTTTCACAACCCGCCCGCTACGACGGGGAATGTCAGACCATTAATCCGAAAGCGGAACGTATTAAAAACCTGACCTTTAACGGCAAACCAATCGATCCGAATGCCACCTTCCTCGTCGCGACCAACAACTACCGCGCCTACGGCGGTAAGTTTGCCGGAACCGGCGACAGCCACATCGCGTTTGCTTCTCCGGATGAAAACCGCTCGGTGCTGGCCGCGTGGATTGGTGCGGAGACGAAGCGTGCCGGTGAAATTCATCCGGCGGCAGATAACAACTGGCGTCTGGCGCCAATTCACAGCGATACGCCACTGGATATTCGCTTTGAAACATCACCGTCTGATAAAGCCGCGGCGTTTATTAAAGAGAAAGGCCAGTATCCGCTGAAAAAAGTCGCGACCGATGACATCGGTTTCGCCATTTATCAGTTGGATTTGAGTAAGTAACTTTAGTGCCGGATAAGGCGTTAGCCGCCATCCGGCAATACTTTACGCCGCCCGCTCTTCCCGCTGCGCTAAAACCTGCGGCAAATTCAGTTCTATCCAGTCCGCCAGTGCGGCGACTTTATCGCTCACCTGCTCACCCAACGACGTCAGGCTATACTCCACATGCGGCGGTACGACCGGATACGATACCCGGTTGATAAACCCGTCCTGCTCCAGCGCCTGCAGAGATTGCGCCAGCATCTTTTCACTGACGCCGCCCATCTTACGGCGCAAATCGCTGAACCGGTGCGTACCGTCGCGCAGCGCCACCAGAATCAATACGCCCCAGCGGCTGGTGACGTGTTTTAACACCTCGCGGGAGGGACACTGTTCGGCAAACAAGTTGCCATCGCGTAACTGCTGGGAGAGCGTCGAAGCTGTCATTTTCATACTTACCTTTTTGTGCGTACTTACTAAAAGTTAGTTTAGGTGTTAGCGTGTTTAAACACAAGACCAATACCAAGGAGTCACCCCATGATCGCGATTACCGGCGCCACCGGCCAACTGGGCCAACACGTTATTGAATCTCTGCTGAAAACCGTTCCTGCCAGCCAGATTGTGGCAATCGTGCGTAACCCTGCGAAAGCGACGGCGCTTAGCCAGCAGGGCATTACCGTTCGTCAGGCGGATTACAGCGATGAAACCGCCTTTACAGCTGCCCTACAGGGTATCGACAAGCTACTGCTGATCTCGTCGAGCGAAGTGGGTCAACGCGCCCCGCAGCATCGCAACGTAATTAACGCGGCGAAAGCTGCCCACGTGAAATTTATCGCCTACACCAGCCTGCTACATGCCGACTCTTCCCCACTGGGATTGGCTGATGAGCATATCGCAACCGAGAAGATGCTGGCTGAATCCGGTATCGCCTACGCGCTACTGCGTAACGGCTGGTACACCGAAAACTATCTCGCCAGCGCACCGGCCGCGCTGGAACACGGCGTATTTATCGGGGCTGCAGGTGAAGGCAAAATTGCCTCAGCGACCCGCGCCGACTATGCCGCTGCCGCCGCGCGCGTCATCAGTGAAGACGGTCACGCCGGTAAAACCTATGAGCTGGCGGGCGACGCAGGCTGGACCCTGAGCCAGTTGGCTGCCGAACTGGCAAAACAGAGCGGTAAAAAAGTGGTGTATCAGAACCTGAGCGAAACTGACTTTGCCGCCGCACTAAAGGGCTTTGGTCTACCAGCCGGGCTGGCGGACATGCTGGCTGACTCAGACACTGGCGCCTCCAAAGGCGGTCTGTTCGACGACAGCCATACGCTAAGCAAACTGATTGGTCGCCCGACCACCTCGCTGGCTGACAGCGTCAAAGGCATCGTGTAAGTGTTAAAAATTAGTTAATTGTGGTGGCATCCCCGCGCATCCTCTCTGATAATGACAGGATGATGCGTGGGGAGAGAAAACGTGCAAGGTGTACCTGAGCAGTTTATTGATGAGAAAGACAGCGCCCGCTTTCGCCATCTGGCGCAGGTGCCGGGCGTAGAGCTGTATCATGCGCACATCTCACGTTACGCCTTTGAGCCGCACACCCATGAAGCGTTCGGCATTGGCGCGATAGAAGCCGGAGCCGAGCGTTTTCGCTATCGCGGCACGCAGTACGTGGCCCCCGCCCATTCCGTCGTCACCATGAATCCCGATGAGCTGCATACCGGCGAGGCCGAAACCGCCGACGGCTGGCGCTATCGGATGATCTATCTTGAGCCCGATCTTCTGGAAGAGGTCACCGGGATCCGCCACTGGTGGTTCCATGACGTAACGCGTCACGATCCGCTGCGCTCGCGCCAGATCTGCTCACTGATCCACGGCCTGTGGAACACGGAAGATCCGCTGGCGCAAAAAGGATTATTACTCGATCTGATCGACACGTTCCAACCGCTGGCCCGCCATGCGCCGGTATTACCGGAGGGGGCGCATCGCTTTGAACGCGTGCGCGAGTATCTGCACGATAATTACATGCACCCGGTCACGCTCGATGAACTGGCGCGGGTGGCATCGCTGAGTCCCTGGCATTTTCAGCGCCAGTTCAAATTGCATTTCCACGTCACGCCGCACCAGATGCTGATGGCGATCCGTCTGTGGCGAGCCAAAGGTTTTCTTACCTACGGTATGCCCGCCGCAGAGGTCGCCGCCGCAACCGGCCTCACCGACCAGTCGCATCTCACCCGCGCCTTTACCCATCGCTACGGCATTACGCCGGTACGTTATCAGAAACAAGTCGTCCGGCGTTGATCAGCAATCTCATACAATACGGCGGCATTTTTCCTGCCTACACTCGACCTTATGTTAAGCGATGTGGATGTCAAAAATGATTAGCGGTGTGTTGTATGCCCTGCTGGCCGGGCTGATGTGGGGATTAATTTTTGTTGGGCCGCTGATCGTTCCGGAATACCCGGCGGTGTTACAGTCGATGGGGCGTTATCTGGCGCTGGGGCTGATCGCATTGCCGATTGCCTGGCTGGGTCGCGGACGACTGCGTCAGTTGACGCGTAAAGACTGGGTAACCGCTCTGGCGTTAACCCTGATGGGCAATCTGATTTATTACGTTTGTCTGGCAAGCGCTATCCAGCGCACCGGCGCACCGGTCTCCACGATGATTATTGGTACATTGCCGGTGGTGATCCCGCTCTTCGCTAACCTGCTCTACAGCCAGCGTGACGGCAAATTATCATGGTGGCGTTTGTCGCCTGCGCTGGTGTTGATTGGTATAGGCCTGCTGTGCGTGAATATCTCAGAGCTGAATCAGGGACTCCCCGACTTTAGCGGCTGGCGATATGGCTCTGGCATCGCACTGGCGCTGATTTCGGTGGTGTGTTGGGCGTGGTATGCGCTGCGTAATGCCCGCTGGCTGCGCGAGAATCCGGATAAGCACCCGATGATGTGGGCGACGGCCCAGGCACTGGTGACGCTGCCTGTTTCTCTGCTCGGCTATGTTGCCGCCTGCCTGTGGCTGAACGGGCAAACGCCGGACTTCGCTCTGCCCTTCGGTCCGCGTCCAGGCGTGTTTATCGGCCTGATGATAGCCATTGCGGTCTTGTGTTCGTGGGTTGGCGCACTGTGCTGGAACGTCGCCAGCCAGAAGCTGCCGACGGTGATCCTCGGCCCGTTGATTGTCTTCGAAACGCTGGCTGGCCTGCTGTACACCTTTATTCTGCGCAAGGAATTTCCGCCGCTGCTGACGGTAAGCGGTATTGCGCTGCTGATAATAGGCGTGGTGATTGCGGTGCGGTCAAAACCGCAGAAACCGGCGGTAGTGCCGGTTTCGGGGGATGCCTGATGGCGCTGCGCTTACCAGGCCTACAAGGACTGTACGATCTAATGTAGGCCGGATAAGGCGTTTACGCCGCCATCCGGCGCGACACTTTAAACACCGCCACCGTCTGGTTCAACCGCGCGGCCTGCTCTTCGAGCGCGGCGGCGGCGGAAGCGGACTCCTCCACCAGCGAGGCGTTTTGCTGCGTGACGCGATCCATCTCAGCCACCGCCTGGCCGACCTGATCGATACCCCGACTCTGTTCATCGGAGGCCGAGGCTATCTCGCCCATAATATCGGTCACGCGGGTCACGGCGCTGACGATTTCCGCCATCGTTTCACCCGCTTCATGCACCAGCGCTGTACCGGCATTAACCCGATTCCCCGAGTCATCAATCAGCGCCTTAATCTCTTTTGCCGCCTGAGCGCTACGCTGCGCCAGCGTGCGGACCTCACCGGCAACGACAGCAAAGCCGCGCCCCTGTTCGCCCGCGCGCGCCGCTTCTACCGCCGCGTTCAGCGCCAGAATATTGGTCTGGAAAGCTATGCCGTCGATAACATTGGTTATTTGCGCGATTTTGCTGGAACTGGTGGCGATTTCATCCATCGTACGCACCACACCGTCGACCACGGCTCCACCTTTCTGCGCCGTCTGCGAGGCATTTTTTGCCAGACTGGTCGCCTGACGCGCGTTATCCGCATTCTGTTTCACGGTTGCGGTGAGTTGTTCCATGCTGGCAGCAGTTTCTTCCAGAGAAGCAGCCTGCTGCTCGGTACGTGAAGAGAGATCGTTACTGCCAGCGGCAATTTCACCCGCGCCGGTATAGATGGTGTCAGCCCCGTCACGCACTACGCTGACAGTGTTCGCCAGCGCCTGCTGCATCTCGCGGACGTTCTGGGCCAATAGCGCCATTTCGTTACGGCCATCAGCAGTAATAGTATGGGTCAGATCACCTGAAGCGATATGCCGAATATGCCCCATCACCTCGTGGAGTGGTTTCAGCAGGACACGCTGCATGGCAATCCAACTGACGATAATGACGGTCAACACAATCAACAGTATGGCGGATAACAACCAGATAATTTTCTGGTAGTCATTTTCGTTATCCCGAACGCCCTCATTTGCCAGCGCGGTTTGCGCGGCACGCCATTCCTGATAAACTTCCTGCATGGCCGTTTGCTTTTGCTCGGCGTTCTGTTTGAACATCTCTTCCAGCTTGCCTTCAGCCAGCAGCGCGTTCATTTTTGCCAGCGTCGCAGAATAGATGCCGTACTGTTCTTCCAGTCGATCGGCCAGATGCTCATCCAGCCCCGGCGTTTCCGGCAAGGCGTAGTAGGTATCGTAATGCTCTTTCGACTCGGCCAGCAGGCGATTTGCCGTGTTTACCAGTTCCTTCAACTGACCGCCGTTAATATCGCTGGCCATCGTACCCTGTAAACGCAGCATGCCCCGGTTGAGCGTGACGCGAGCCTGGTTCAGGCTAATCCATGCATCGGTAAACTCCGCCACGTTCTGGCTGGAAAGTTGAGAAACGTTAAAGTTTTCCTTGTCGTTTTTAAGCGCGCCAATAAATACGCCTGCGGAAATGAGCTGCATCGCGCCCAGGGCGAGTAACACGGTGATAAGTAAGGTTATCACTTTGATTCGTTTGAACATCTGTTGCCTTTTAATTATGCAGGTATTGTCTGAGGTCTAACTATCGGCAGCTGCGTCGGCTTATTTAATCTTGTGGCGTAGCTTTTTTCGCCGCTTTGTCCCTTTTCAATAAGATTCAGCATGTTAACGAGATAAGAAATTTTCGTGACAATCATCACAAAATCCTCTGACCCGAAAGGGTTATATCCTTCCTCATAAGTTGCATTTAAAATACATCTTATATTATTGAGAATGAGGTAACGGCTATGTCTTATCGCGATCAACCTTTAGGTGAACTGGCGCTCTCTATTCCTCGCGCTTCGGCCCTGTTTCGTAAATACGATATGGATTACTGCTGCGGCGGTAAGCAAACGCTGGCACGCGCTGCCGCACGTAAAGAGCTGGATGTGGAAGCTATCGAGGCGCAGCTCGCCCAGTTGGCTGAACAACCGCTGGAAAAAGACTGGCGTACCGTGGCACTGGCAGAAATCATCGACCATATCGTCATTCGATATCATGATCGCCACCGCGAACAGCTGCCGGAGCTGATCCTGCAGGCCACTAAAGTTGAACGTGTTCATGCCGACAAGCCGAGCGTACCGCGTGGTCTGGCGAAGAACCTGACGATGCTGCATGAAGAGCTGTCCAGCCACATGATGAAAGAAGAGCAGATCCTGTTCCCAATGATCAAACAGGGCATGGGTAGCCAGGCGATGGGGCCAATCAGCGTGATGGAAAGCGAACATGACGATGCGGGTGAACTGGTGGAAGTGATCAAACACATCACCCATAACGTGACGCCGCCACCAGAAGCCTGCACCACCTGGAAAGCCATGTATAACGGCATTAACGAAATGATCGATGACCTGATGGAACACATCAGCCTGGAAAACAATGTGTTGTTCCCGCGTGCCCTCGCAGGGGAGTAAAAAAAGGCGCCCGAGAGCGCCTTCCTGAAGTCCGAATTCGGCCACTGCTTATGTGGCCTTTTTTGTGTCCGATATGACAACGCTTAACGCATACCCGCCATACGTTTCTTACCGATAAACAACCAGCCCAGACCCAGCGCGATGAACCACAGCGGCGTCACCATCAACGCCTGACGGGTATCTTCTTCCAGAGTCAGCAGCACCAGTACGAAGACAAAGAACGCCATACATACCCAGCACATTAGCTTGCCTAACGGCATCTTGTAGATCGATTTCTCATGCAGGTGTGGACGCTGTTTGCGGTACACCAGGTATGAGCAAAGAATGATGGTCCAGACAAACATAAACAGGATTGCCGACACGGTGGTGATCATGGTGAACGCGCCAATCACGCTCGGGTTCACATAGAGCATCACCACGCCGCCCAGCAGACAGATACAGGAGAAGGTTAAACCTTTCGCCGGAACCGCGCGTTTAGACAGCTTGGCAAACGCTTTAGGCGCAACGCCTTCCTGTGCCAGGCCGAACAGCATACGGCTGGTAGAGAACACGCCGCTGTTTGCGGAAGAGGCCGCTGAAGTCAGCACCACAAAGTTAATCAGGCTCGCCGCCGCAGGCAGACCGACCAGCACAAACAGCTCAACGAATGGGCTCTTGGTTGGTACTACCGAGCTCCACGGCGTCACGGACATAATCACGATCAGCGCGAAAACGTAGAACATGATGATACGGATTGGAATCGAGTTAATAGCGCGCGGCAGAGACTTTTCCGGATCTTTAGTTTCTGCAGCCGTCGTACCTACCAGCTCAATACCAACAAACGCGAAAACTGCTATCTGGAAGCCAGCAAAGAAGCCGCTCAGACCTTTCGGGAACCAGCCACCGTCATTCCACAGATGCGTGAACGAAGCCTGAACGCCGGTTGGCGACTGGAAGTGCGTCAGTACCATCACCAGACCGACGACAATCAGGCCGACAATGGCGACGATTTTGATCATCGCAAACCAGAACTCCATCTCACCAAACATTTTCACCGTGGCGAGGTTAAGAGCCAGCAACAGAATGATCACCGCCAGTGATGCCACCCAGTCTGACAGTCCGGGGAACCAGAATTGCGCATACGCCGTAATCGCAACGACGTCTGCCATCCCTGTAACCACCCAGCAGAACCAATAGGTCCAGCCGGTAAAATACCCGGCCCATGGCCCGAGCAGGTCGGAGGCGAAATCACTAAAGGATTTGTATTCGAGATTCGAGAGCAGTAATTCTCCCATTGCCCGCATCACGAAAAACAGCATAAAACCGATGATCATATAGACAAAAATGATCGACGGCCCGGCGAGGCTGATGGTTTTCCCTGAGCCCATAAACAGGCCGGTACCAATAGCGCCACCAATGGCAATAAGTTGAATATGACGGTTTGTGAGATTGCGCCGTAGCGACTGTTCAGACGAAGCCTCTTCAACGGCGTCGACTTTTACCTGATCTACCATGTTTTTTCTTCCTGTACCTGTCTGTGTTGTTCAGGCTCTACGGCCTTTAGTGTGTCTATGATACGACGATCCTGTTGGCAGGACTCATCGATATTAGGTAAGAATCGGCGGGATGAATACTAAGATTTAGATATAATGTTAATTTTATGTTTAAAGTGAGTGTCATATCACTCTGATAGCGAGAATCAGTTCACAAAAATACACGCAATAACATCATTTGCAAGATAAAATATCGACATCGACGTAACTATAGCTTTTCACGCTATTTTGTTGCTCCCCCCAGCGTCGGGGGGAACAGAAGTTACTGCTTACAGGATTTCAAGCAGCTCAACTTCAAATACCAGCGTGCTGAACGGAGGAATGGACGCGCCAGCGCCACGCTCACCGTAAGCCAGTTCCTGAGGAATAGTCAGTTCCCATTTCGAACCTACCGGCATCAGGGTCAGTGCTTCAATCCAGCCAGGGATCACGCCGTTAACCGGGAATTCAGCCGGTTCGCCACGCGCAACAGAGCTGTCAAACACGGTACCATCGATCAGTTTACCGGTATAATGCACGCGTACGTGGTCGGTACGTGCCGGGATAGAACCTTCGCCCTGAGTCAGAACACGGAACTGCAGACCGGATTCAGTGCTGTTCACACCCTCTTTCTCACGGTTTTCTTCCAGATATTTGACGCCATCAGCCGCCATAGCCTGGAAACGCTCGCGACGTACTGCATCAGCACGTTCGTGAATTTCACGCAGCGCACGGTGCACAACATCAACAGGCACTGCCGGGTGTTTACCTTCCAGCGCATCAGCGATACCCGCTACCAGCGCTTCAGGCAACAGCCCTTCCAGACCGGATTCGCTCAGCTGTTGTCCTACCTGCAAACCAATGCCGTAGCTTGCTTGCGCTTCGATAGTGTCAAAAGTCGGGTTAGCCATCATATTTCCTTTCATCGGATGTAAAGTAGCGGGCAGCATATCAGCCATGCCGCATCCGGTAAAACTTTGTCTCGGGAACAGATGACAAATCGCGAGGAAAAAGAAACAATGCTATTGCCCGCATCAATGTCACGAAAGCGGGTACCTGAACAAGTATCATAGAGTTAGCGATCTATACTCTATGACAGAGGAACGAGACGCGGAGCAGGAGGAAAGCCATGCCCGGGCGCTTTGAATTAAAACCAACCCTGGCGAAAATCTGGCATGCACCGGACAATTTTCGCATTATGGACCCGCTACCGCCTATGCACCGACGCGGCATTATTATTGCTGCTATCGTGCTGGTGATAGGTTTCCTGCTTCCTTCCAGTGACACTACTGATACCCCTGTGGTTACGCGTACTGCCCAACTGGATTTACAGTCACAGTCGCAGCCACCAACAGAGGCTCAGCTACAGGCACAGTTAGTGGCCCCGCAAAACGATCCCGGCCAGGTGGCTCCCGTTGCGCCGGAACCCATCCAGGAAGGAGAACCTGATGCGCAGCCGCAGGCTCAGCAATCTCAGCCGCAGACGCAGCCCTTTCAGCAGAATAGTGGTATTGAGCAGCAGTGGCGTACCTACCGCGTAGACTCAGGGAAAACGCTGGCGCAGGTCTTCCGGGACCATAACCTTCCGCCAACTGATGTGTACGCCATGGCGCAAGTGGAAGGTGCCGGGAAGCCGCTGAGCAATTTGAAAGACGGCCAGATGATCCAAATCAGGCAGAATGCTAACGGGGTGGTGACCGGGTTAACCATTGATAGCGGAAATGGTCAGCAGGTATTGTTTACCCGCCAGCCCAACGGCAGCTTTATTCGCGCACGCTAAGACTGTCTCAGTCAGTAGGCCTGATGCGCGTAGCGCCATCAGGCCTCAAGGTGAAGCACTAACGCTTCACCTTATTCACCCACCAGATCCCCGAACAGACCAGCACCAGCGCCAGCGCATATTTCCATTCGAGAATGTTTTCGCCGAGGAATATCGCCGACAGCACCGCCCCCGAAACCGGGATCAGGAAGTTAAACGGCGCAATCATCCCCACGCGGTTGTACTTGAGCAAAATGCTCCACAAAGCGAAGGCCACCGATGAAAGCAACGTCAGGTAACCCAGAATAGCCACTGAAGCTAAGCCGTGTACGGTCAGCGTGCCACCAAAAGCATAACCGCCGATAACTAACGCCAGACCGCCCATCCCCAGTTGGTAGCCTGTCATAACCGTCGGGTCTACCGTCTGAGAAATGCGTTTACCGTATAGCGTGGCGGCAGAAAGGATAAAGGCCGCCATCACCACTGAACCATCACCTAACAGGCTGAAGCTAAAATCCATTCCGCTGTTAAAGTTCACCACCATCACGCCGGTAAAACCCAGAATACAACCTAGTGCTTTGTTGTAGCTTAGTTTGTCGTTTTGATAGATAAAATGGGCCAACAGTACGCTAAAGAATGTCCCGGTCGCATTCATGATGGACCCTTTCACCCCCGTCGTGAACGCCAGGCCAATATAGAAGAAGATGTATTGCAGCGAGGTTTGCGTCAGCCCCAACAGCGTGAGTTGGCCGTACTGACGCGGGCTTAACCGGCCAATCGGTTTACGCTGCGCCATCGCCAACAGTAGCAGCAATAATCCCGCAAACAGGAAGCGATAGCCGGCAAAGACAATTTTTGACGGAATATCATCCGTGGCAATCTGGAAGATCTCATATCCGCTTTTGATCGCCGGATAGGCGCTCCCCCACAGCAGGCAGCAGAAGGCTGCGCTCAGATAGACAACATTTTTACGCGCGAACAGAGGTTGGTGCGTTGGTTCCATTCCATCACCACTTTGAAATAATGTTTTATTTTTATGATTATCCCGAAAAGGACAAAGAATAGCCAGAGCGAAAAACAGGAGGGTAGAAAAGCAAAACGCCGGCACAGGGCCGGCGCTTTTACGCGGTCATCAGAATAAAAACTTATTCTGCAACTACGTTTACAGTCAGCTTAGCAAACACTTCGCTGTGAACCTGGAAGCTCACTTCGTGCTCACCAGTGGTACGCAGAACGCCGTTCGGCAGACGAACTTCGCTCTTAGCAACTTCAACGCCAGCTGCAGTTACAGCGTCAGCGATGTCGCGAGTACCGATGGAACCGAACAGTTTACCTTCGTCGCCAGCTTTAGACGCGATGGTTACGGTTTCCAGTGCGTTGATTTTCTCAGCACGAGCTTCAGCAGCGGCCAGAACGTCAGCCAGTTTGGCTTCCAGTTCAGCGCGACGCGCTTCGAAAAATTCAACGTTTTTCTTGGTAGCAGGAACAGCTTTACCCTGTGGTACCAGGAAGTTACGAGCATAGCCCGCTTTAACGTTAACCTGATCACCCAGGCTACCCAGGTTTGCTACTTTATCAAGCAGAATAACTTGCATTACCTTATCCTCTCAAAGTCGTATTAATGGACCGTGACCGATTACTGATGACGATCAGTGTACGGCAGCAGGGACAGGTAGCGAGCGCGTTTGATAGCGCGAGCCAGCTGACGCTGGTATTTTGCACGGGTACCGGTGATACGGCTTGGGACAATCTTACCGCTTTCGGTGATGTAGTTTTTCAGCGTAGCGATATCTTTATAGTCGATCTCTTGAACGCCTTCCGCGGTGAAACGGCAGAACTTGCGACGACGGAAATAACGTGCCATATGGCTAGTCTCCAGAATCTATCAATTCAATCTGCTCGGCATGCAGAACCATTTTGCTCAGGCCGTTCTTTGCCTTGTGGCAAGAGATGAACCCCTGAACGGTCACTGCGCTACCGACCGTTATACTGTGAGTAATGGCCTGGTTTTCGTGTCCGCTAATAATAACGGGCATTTGGCACCACGCCTGCCGGTGAAACCCGGCTTCCTCCTGCACAGAACGATGCTCAAGCACGAACTGGCAATGAGGAATTCCTGATGGACTGACCTTTCGAAGGGGAGCCCTGCACACGGTGCCGGACAGCGCCAGACGGTTGGTCATCAGAAATTACTCTTCAGAATCCCCAGCTTCAGCATCATCTGCGGTTTCGTTAGCGAAATCATCGCGACGTTCACGACGCTCGTCTTTCGCTTTAACCATCGGAGATGCTTCGGTAACAGCGTGTTTAGTACGCATAACCATGCTGCGGATAACGGCATCGTTGAAGCGGAAGGTAGTTTCCAGCTCATCGATCACTTCCTGCGGCGCTTCAACGTTCATCAGAACGTAGTGAGCTTTGTGCAGTTTGTTGATCGGGTAAGCCAGCTGACGGCGGCCCCAGTCTTCCAGACGGTGGATCGTGCCTTCTGCACCAGTGATGGCAGCAGTGTAGCGTTCGATCATACCCGGAACCTGTTCGCTCTGGTCAGGATGGACCATAAAAACGATTTCGTAATGACGCATCGAATTGCTCCTTACGGATTATTCAGCCTCCTGTCTGGGTCAGCCGAGGCCCATGGAGGCAAGGAACGTGTTAAAGGTCGGCTGAAAAATGACGCGTCATAATACTGGGGTCAGCCGCTAAACTCAAGGTGCTTGTACGATTATTTATCGTATTTATCGTGTCGCCATTAATACATATCCAGCAGCATTTTGACGCTGATACAAATAGAGACGATGACAATCATGGGTCGGATGACTTTCTTGCCGCGCGTCAGTACCACTGTCGCACCCAGACGTGCGCCAAGGGATTGCCCGGCAAACATCACCAGCCCCAGCGACCAGATCATTTTACCGCCGAAAATGAAGAACAGAATCGAGGCAATGTTCGACGCCAGGTTAATAAAATTCGAGTGGATTTGCGCTTTATCGATACTGTATCCCCACAGCAGGATATAGCAGAGCGTATAAAAGGAGCCGGCCCCGGCACCGAGAAAACCATCATAAAACCCAATACCTCCCCCGCAGATCAACGAGAAGAGAAACAGGGATACCTGCTGCTTCCTTTTCGATTCGCTAAGATTAGGCGCAGAAATAAAGTAGATGGCGACCGCGATTATCAGGATCGGCAGCAGTTTCTTCAACACGTCCGGCTCAATAAACTGGATAAGCGTCGTGCCCAGCGCAGAACCGATAAAGGCAGATAAAAAGACATATTTGTGTTCCTGCACATTAATATGTCCCCGGCGTAAAAAGTAAATTCCGGAGGTCAGCGAACTGCCCAACGCCTGAATCTTATTGGTTGCCAGCGCGTTAGCCGGGGGTAAACCGGAAATCAATAATGCGCCAATAGAGAGAAAACCGCCGCCGCCCGACACCACATTAATAAAGCCTGCCACCAGCGCGACCATAAACATAATCACAAAGTAGCTGAAATCCATGAATGAAGTATCCATAAGTTTTTGCCTTATTATCATAAAGTTATATTAATTATCTGGCTCACTATAAACGGCGTACTCACCCGATTAAATTGACTATTTGGTAAGAGCTTATGCGCGTAAGGCAGGTATTTTTAACCGCAGCGGAAGGCATCAGCTGATTGTTAATTAAAGAAAAGATGACTTTGCGGTAATTTTTTGAACAACTGCATCAGAAATGGTCGCTATCGACAGCGCCGGCAGCGGTTAAAATTAAATCAGAAGTTATCCACTCACAGGAGAGAGCTAACCAGAGACCGCAGTCGAGGAGGTACCTATGCGAGCCCGTGTTTTGACCCTTCTGGCTGTACTTTTGCTCAGTGCAAATGCAACGGCAGCCATCAAAATTGACAATCATCAGGCCAGGAATATGGATGATGTGCAGAGCTTAGGCGTTATTTACATAAATCATAACTTCGCCACTGAAAGTGAAGCCACTCAGGCCCTGAATGAAGAAACCGATGCGCAAGGCGCAACCTACTATCACGTGATCCTCACCAGGGAACCCGGTAGTAACGGAAATATGCACGCCAGTGCAGATATTTATCGCTAGCACCCAGAAATAACCAACGAGAACATTGCCACAGTTTGACTTGCCCCCTTCATTGGGGGCTTTTTTTTTGCAAAAAAATCCCGAAGCCAGACCGATCTCATCCCCATGAAGAGTTGGCTTCGGAACGTTTTTTCTTAGTTCTGCCCGTAATAGGCGTTTGGACCGTGCTTACGCATGAAGTGCTTATTCATCAGATAACCGTCAATAGCGCTGAGAGCCGGGTTAATGCCACGCGCAATCCATGCCATTTTTGCCACCTCTTCCATCACAACAGCGTTATGTACTGCGTCGTGAGCATCTTTGCCCCAGGCAAAGGGACCGTGCTGATACACCACAATACCCGGCGTATGCAGTGGTTCTACGTTGCCCAGCGTTTCAATGATCACCTTGCCGGTATTCAGCTCATACTCGCCCTGCACTTCAGCTTCAGTTAATGCTCGGGTACAAGGGATATCGCCAAAGAAGTAGTCCGCGTGAGTGGTACCCAGTGCCGGGATCGCCAGCCCCGCCTGCGCCCAGGCCGTGGCATGAGTAGAGTGCGTATGCACGACTCCGCCCAGCGACGGATAACGCTGGTAGAGCGCCAGATGGGTGGCGGTATCGGAAGAAGGACGAAAGCCGCCTTCTATCACCTTCCCTGACATATCGACCACGACCATATCATCAACGGTCATGTGCTCGTAGGCGACGCCGCTGGGCTTGATCACCACCAGCGCACGTTCACGGTCGATGGCGCTGACGTTACCCCAGGTAAATGTCACCAGCCCGTAGCGCGGCAGATCCATGTTAGCCTCAAAAACCTGCTGTTTAAGTTTTTGCATTACACCGCCTCCACCAGACCTGCGTTGGCCATACGCGCTTTCACCCAATCGCGCGCCTTCGCAACTTCACGTACCGGGTCATCCGACGTTTCACTCCACATCTCAATCAGGTATGGCCCGCAGTATCCACTCTGTTTGAGCGTCGCAAAACAACGTTCGAAATCAACGACTCCTTCACCAAACGGCACATTTTTGAATACGCCAGGTTTGGTATCCTTCACGTGTACCGCGACGATATGGCCTACCCCAGCCTGCAGTTCCATCTGCACGTCGTTATCCCACGCCGACAAATTGCCAATATCGGGATACAGCTGGAACCACGGATTGTTGAGATAGTGGGCGTAACCCAACGCCTTGCTGATCGAATTCATCAGCGGATAATCCATGATTTCCATCGCCAGCGTCACCTGCGCGCGGCTCGCCATCTCCACGCTCTCTTTTAGCCCATCGCGAAACCGACGACGCGTTTCGTTATTGGCCTGCTGGTAATAGACGTCGTAACCCGCCAGTTGAATAACGCGAATACCAATATCCTGCGCAAACTGAATGGCTTTACGCATAATTTCCAGCCCCAGTTCGCGTACCGCATCATCTTCGCTGCCAAGCGGGAAACGACGATGAGCGCTCAGGCATATGGACGGTACTCGTATCCCTGTCTCGGCGATAGCCGCCACCAGCGCCAGTCGCTGCTCGCGATTCCAGTCAAGACGCGCCAGACGGGCATCGGTTTCATCAACCGACATTTCGACAAAGTCAAAGCCCAGTTCCTTCGCCAGTTGCAAGCGTTCGAGCCAGCACTCCCCGCCGGGGAGTGCTTTTTCATAAATACCGAGCGGGACCTGTTTCGACAACATAGCCGCTCCTTATCCCCACAGCTGGGCGATGGAACGTTTAAACTGACGAGCGGCCTCAACCGGAGAAGCGGCGTCGCGAATGCTGCGACCAGCGATAAAGACGTGAATCGGGATCCCTTTGAACAGCGGCAGATCCTCCAGCGCCAGACCACCAGTAACGGTAACTTTAAAGCCCATATCGGCCAAACGCCTGATCGCAGTGATATCCGCTTCTCCCCACGCCACGCCTGCCGCCTGCGCATCACGACTGCGGTGATAGACAACTTGCCCAATACCCGCGTCACGCCACTCCTGCGCCTGCTCCCAGGTCCAGTAGCCGGTCAGTTCAATCTGTACGTCACCGTTAAATTCTTTCGCCACCTCCAGCGCACCCTTGGTGGTGTTGATATCGGCACAGCAGATGACAGTAATCCAGTCAGCGTTGGCTTCGAAACACATGCGGGAGAGGATTTTGCCCGCGTCGGCAATTTTAGCGTCCGCCAGCACTATTTTATGCGGGTAAAGCGCCTTCAGATCGCGAACGGCACGAACGCCCTCTGCCACGCAAAGAATCGTACCCACCTCAATGATATCGACCTCTTCGGCAATCAGACGCGTCGTTTCATACGCGGAAGACATTGATTGGTTATCCAGCGCTACCTGCAACATAGGTAATGACATTTTGGTATCCTTTTAAACAGCCGCCGCAGTGGCGTTATCAATTAAATCCAGCACTTCCTGCGTGGTGCTGCAGGCGCGTAAACGGTCGAAATTGGCTTCGTCGTCAAACAGATTCACGATCTGCATAATGCCCACTTCCTGATGCGTGTTGGCGTCAACTGCCGCCATCGTGATCAGAATATCGACCGGGTCGTTATCTTCGTGGTTAAACACCAGCGGCGTTTTCAGCGTCACCAGCGCAAAACCGGTTTTCTTGACTCCTTCCTCCGGACGGCCGTGAGGCATCGCCAGGCCTGGCGCAATCACAAAGTACGGGCCAAACTGCTCAACGCCATCAAGGATGGCCTGGTAGTAGCGTGGTTCAACCACATCAGCCTTAACCAGCAGATCCACGCCAAGCTTTACCGCTTCCTGCCAGGTGCTGGCCTCGGCCTGTAAAAGGATGGAATTATTGTTTGCCAGCGAATCACGTAGTTTCATGGTGCGTCCTTACTTCACGTCCTGTGGGAAATGCGCTTGGATCACTTCCAGCAGTTTTGGTCCAAAATCGGCGGGAGACAGCATGTTGCGCACGCCGACAACATATTTATTGCCAGATACGGTAATCTCGCCGGCAATATGGGTAGAGGCGATGATGATATCTGCGCCGCTCAGTTCACTTTTGTATTCCCCCACGGCACAGCTGTTTACCGTATGGTCGATATTTGACTGGGTTAAAAACTGATCCACCTTCATTTTCATGATCATGGAACTGCCCTGCCCATTGCCACATACAGCCAGAATACGTACGGTCATAATCGGAACTCCTTTTTAAGCAGAGTGTTCTGCCAGTTGTTTTTCTGCGTCTTCCTCAGCGCGCAACGTACGCCCTGCGAAAAACATATAAGCCAGTGCAATCAGAATAATGACGGCCATAAACACGATGCCGATGGAGGCGAAACCCTGCATCATCGGCGGCGCCAGAATTGACCAGTCCGCCATGCCCATCCAGGCACTCATACCGGTAAGCTTCACCGCCCAGACGCAGCCAAAGATTTCGATCATCCCCATCACCAGGCAAATCTTGAGCGCCGCGCGCCAGCCGCCAAAGTGGTTAGCAAATACGCCGATAGTGGCGTTCGAGAAGAACATCGGGATAAAGCCTGGGATAATCAGGATGGAGGAGCCGCAGCCCACAAGGATGCCCACCGCAATCAGTTGGCCGATAGTGCCCCACATAAAGCCCCAGACCACCGCGTTAGGCGCAAAGCTATAAATCGCCGCGCAGTCGATGGCCAGCACCGCGCCGGGAATCAAACGTTGAGAGATACCGTTGAACGCTTCTGAAAGTTCAGCAACGAACATACGTACACCCTGGGTGATGATGAAAATAGCGACGGCGAACGAAAAACCAGTCTGCAGGATATAGACTGTCCAGTGGGTTTTACCCGCCATAGCCTGAACCACATCAATGCCAAAAGAGAGCAGGATCGCGCCGAAGAAAATGGTCATCACTATCGCGGTAGAAACGATGTTGTCATGGAAGATATTCAGCCAGCCTGGCAGCTTGAGATCTTCCACGCTCTCCTCTTTCTTACCCAGGTAAGGCGCGACTTTGTAGGCAATCCACGAGGCGAACTGCTGCTGGTGACCGATGGAAAAACCGCAACCGTCGGTCACTTCCTGGGTCGGTTTGTACATCATATTGGAGGTAATACCCCAGTAGAGCGACACCAGCACCGCAGTGCAGATGATGGTCGTCCACATGGAATAACCAAAGATGTAGAAAGAGACGGCAATCAGGCCCGCCTGCTGGAACATGATGTGCCCGGTCAGCATGATGGTGCGAATACCGGTTATCCGCCGTAGCAGTACGTAACAAATGTTTAGCGCCAGCGCCAACAGTACCGCGTACCCTACCCAGCTATAGGCATCCCCCATACGTTCGATGGTTGCCATCATGGAAGCATAGGTATCGGAGATCGCGCCATTGATACCGTAAACCTCGGACATCTTCGCCACTACCGGTTTGAACGTGCTGGTGAGAATGCCAGATCCCGCCTGCAGCAGCATAAAACCGATAATCGTTTTGATCGTGCCTTTAATGATAACGCTGACACTTTTACGCAACAGGATATAGCCAAGACAGGTCACAATACCCAGCAACAGCGGGGCGTTGGTCATAACCTGATTAAAAAAGACGGTAAAGATGTTGTAGAGGATCTCCATAACGATCTCCAGTAGACGAAGTTGCCGGGCTTTCCACACGCCAGGATGTTGTGCACTCACTGTAATTTTCAAAAGTAATCACAACAAGATTAAATTTGATTAAATGTGATGCAGTACGCAAATAATTACCACATTTGAAAAATGGGTAATTATTCAATGCTATGAAAAACATTCAATACCAACTAAATCAATGAATTACAGAAAGCGGAATAGCGTAAAATCACCTAAAATCATTACATTACCTTTTCTGTTATCCGCACAAAGCTCAAAAATCCCCCATTGCCAATATGAAAAAATAATGTCAGGATTAATCAAAACAAATCACATATTGATTTAATTTGAACAAAAATGAAGGTAAATGCGATGAGTAAAGTAAAAAGCATCACGCGTGAATCATGGATCCTGAGTACATTCCCGGAGTGGGGAAGCTGGCTGAATGAAGAGATCGAACAGGAACAGGTCGCACCAGGCACTTTCGCTATGTGGTGGCTTGGCTGTACCGGAATTTGGCTGAAGTCGGAAGGCGGGACTAACATCTGCGTCGATTTCTGGTGCGGCACGGGTAAACAGAGTCACGGCAACCCGCTGATGAAAACCGGCCACCAAATGCAACGTATGGCTGGGGTAAAAAAACTGCAGCCTAACCTGCGCACCACGCCGTTTGTTCTTGATCCGTTTGCCATTCGACAGATCGATGCGGTACTGGCGACGCACGATCATAACGATCACATCGACGTGAATGTTGCGGCAGCCGTCATGCAGAACTGCGCCGACGACGTGCCATTTATCGGCCCACAAACCTGCGTGGATCTGTGGATCGGTTGGGGTGTGCCAAAAGAACGCTGCATCGTGGTGAAACCGGGCGACGTAGTTAAAGTAAACGATATTGAGATTCATGCGCTCGACGCGTTTGATCGTACTGCATTAATCACCTTGCCTGCAGATCAAAAAGCAGCAGGCGTCCTGCCTGACGGCATGGATGCACGTGCAGTTAACTACCTGTTCAAAACGCCGGGCGGTACGCTGTACCACAGCGGTGATTCGCACTACTCCAACTACTATGCGAAACATGGCAACGAATATCAGATCGACGTCGCGCTCGGCTCCTACGGCGAGAATCCGCGTGGGATTACGGACAAAATGACCAGCGCCGACATGCTGCGTATGGCGGAAGCGCTGAATACAAAAGTCGTGATCCCTTTCCATCATGACATCTGGTCAAACTTTCAGGCCGATCCACAGGAGATCCGCGTCCTGTGGGAGATGAAAAAAGATCGCCTTAAGTATGGCTTTAAGCCATTCATCTGGCAGGTAGGCGGCAAATTCACCTGGCCGCTGGACAAAGATAACTTTGAATATCACTATCCGCGCGGCTTTGATGACTGTTTCACGATTGAGCCGGATTTACCGTTTAAATCCTTCCTGTGATCCACACAAAATGCCGGGCTATCCCGGCATTTTTTCCCTTTTACTTTAGTATTTCCAGGCTATTTCAAATATCATCTTTTCAAATCAATTTGTATCGGAATAGCTCATGACTGAAGCACAAAGACATCAAATATTGCTGGATATGCTGGCGCAGTTGGGCTTTGTTACCGTTGAGAACGTAATTGATCGTCTGGGGATTTCACCCGCAACGGCGCGTAGGGACATCAACAAACTCGACGAAAGCGGCAAACTCAAGAAAGTCCGCAACGGCGCAGAAGCTATTACCCAGCAGCGTCCACGCTGGACGCCAATGAATTTACACCAGGCGCAGAACCACGATGAAAAAGTCCGTATTGCCAAGGCGGCGTCCCAGCTTGTGAATGCGGGAGAAAGCGTGGTGATCAACTGCGGATCGACCGCTTTCCTGCTGGGTCGTGAAATGTGCGGCAAGCCGGTGCAGATCATCACCAACTATCTGCCGCTGGCAAACTATCTGATCGACCAGGAGCATGACAGCGTGATCATCATGGGCGGGCAATACAACAAAAGCCAATCCATCACGCTTAGCCCACAAGGCAGTGAAAATAGCCTGTATGCCGGACACTGGATGTTTACCAGCGGTAAAGGATTGACTGCGGACGGACTGTATAAAACCGATATGCTGACCGCGATGGCCGAGCAGAAGATGCTTAACGTGGTGGGCAAACTGGTGGTACTGGTCGATAGCAGTAAGGTCGGTGAACGCGCGGGAATGCTGTTCAGTCGCGCCGATCAAATCGATACGCTGATTACCGGTAAAAACGCGAACCCTGAGATTCTGCAACAGCTTGAAGCTCAGGGCGTGAACATTTTGCGGGTTTAGAGGTGCTGGCGGAAAAATGCTACCGTCGCAGCCAGCGCTTCTGGCGTAATGCGGTGCCGGACACCCGCTTCCCACAGGCAGGTCAGATGGTTGTCCAAACCTGCCTGAATCAGCGATTGCTGTAAGCGAAAGGTTTCAACAGCCGGTACAACATCATCATCCTGTCCATGCCACAGCAGCAACGGCCTGTCGGCGAGGCGTGGCAACTGATGCGTAACATCCCATTCGGCAAGCGGGGCGATAACGACATCAAATTCCGCCTGTTGCTCTGGGGTCTGAACCTGTAAAGGAGGAAAAAGCGTCTGCGCAAGCCGGGTAAAATAGCCCGACCCCATCAGGCTGGCTACACATTTAACCTCGGGGTGGCGGGCCATAATGCCCAACGCCGTCATTCCTCCCATTGACGCCCCCGCAACGGCAAGTCGTTCATCTGATAGCCAATTTTCCGCCACCAGCGCCGCACGTAACGTCGTAAACTCCTGCATATTTTGCTGCAAAATCTGCCAGAAGCGGTACATTCTCCCCTGTGCATCACTAGTGAAGCGGGCACCATGATCGGCCGCATCTGGCATCACGACCCGGAATCCAGCCTGAGCCAGAGCAACGGCAAAATAGCTGTAGACCAGGCTTGAAGAGGTAAACCCGTGATAGAAGATAATACAAGGGAGTGAACATTCGCGTTTGCCAGCCGGAACGGCGTGCAGGACAGGGATACCCGCCAACTGTCGTGTTTCAATTTCGATCATTTGTCGCCTCTTTCTTTCTGGTATGCCATGCAGCAATACTTAACGCAAGCGAATGTGTTCGGCAATGATTCATAATGTTGAGAACTGGGTTACGCTTTCGCAACATTTTCATTCGAAAATCGCGTGAGAGATAACAATTCGGGAACATTCCCCTAAAGGGAATTTAATAAGGCACTACACTATGGCTATCAGGAAACGAGATAGAGTTATGCGTCGGTTTGCCTCTTTGTTGCTGGTGACGTTTTTAAGCGCCTGTAGCGTGTTACAGGGTACACCACAACCTGCACCGCCCGTAGCCGACCACCCGCAAGAGATCCGCCGCGACCAAAGCAACGGGTTGCAGCGAATAGGGACAGTCAATGCGCTGGTAAGAGGCTCTCCAGATGATGCGCTGGCAGAGATCCGTGCCAAAGCCGTCGCGGCTAAAGCTGATTATTACGTTGTCTTATTAGTTGATGAGACCATCGTGACAGGCCAATGGTATTCACAAGCTATTTTGTATCGTAAATAACATTGGCTTGAAATTTAGTCAGCTTTACATTGCTTTGCGCCCCTATGCGTTTACCTGTGCACAATAAACCAACAGCAGGGAGCTTGAGGTTTATTATCGCGATGGAATGCCCTGCCATGTGTAGGGGTACGAATAATGGAGCTGACGATGAAACAATCACTTGCCTTATCCTCACTGCTGTTTTCTGCCGGACTGGTAGGTACAACGGCGCAGTCTGCCGAGTTCGCCAGTGCTGACTGCGTTACGGGCCTGAACGAAATTGGCCTGATCTCTGTCAGTAACATTGCAGGGAATCCGCAGGATGTAGAACGTGTAATCGCGTTAAAAGCGGATGAACAAGGTGCCTCATGGTATCGGATCATTCAGATGTACGAAGAACAGCAGCCAGATAACTGGCGCGTACAGGCCATACTTTATGCATAACAGATTGCCGGATGGCGTAAACGTATCCTGCCTGTATTTGTAGTGGTCAAGTAATACTGGCCACAGTT